>CADBRO010000216.1 GCA_902797075.1 uncultured Lachnospiraceae bacterium | reverse complement strand
GGTAGGTCTTGATCAGCCCCTTCGGACCTACCAGATTTCATCTTGCTTGTCCCGGTAGGTCTTGATCAGCCCCTTCGAACCTACCAGATTTCATCTTGCTTTTCCCGGTAGGTCTTGTCCAACCCCTCCGGACCTACCAGATTTCATCTTGCTTGTCCTGATAGGTCCAAACACAACTTACAAAAAATATTCATGAATTATCCGATCCAATACCCGCGTGTTCAGCGGTACAGTCCTTGTTTCGAACGTGAATACTATACCGATCCCCGGCATTATTCCATTCTTTTCATACATTTCTATTCTTTTAACTGCATTCTGAGAATACTCCTTTTCATCCATCATGCCGCAATGCTCTAAATAAATTTGTTTCCTCAACCGAACATTCAGGACTGTAAAGTCGGGGTGGATAAGTTTATTGTCCAGTATCAGCGGACACTCGTACTTGTATGGAATCCCATATGAACCGAGCTGATCGGCAATGATTTTTTCTGATTTTGACCGGACCCGCTCACCCCGCGCAGAATATATTTCCGCTGTTCCCGGTTCAAATGGCTTTCTCTCATATTCCTGATTTTGCCATTGGCTGACATATTCTTCATCTGAAAGCAGTAAAGGGATTACCAGTTTCTTACGTTCACTGCTCATCTGATCATAAATCATTGCCAGCTTATTCAGATCCCCTGCTTTGATACATTGTCTCACTGCATTTAGCTGGGAATGCAATTTCTTTCCAAATACCTTATGGTACTCGCTGTTTGCGATCTGCCTGGCAAAATCGATCTCATTTTTTCTGATATATTTACCTTTTGTACTCTGTCCCTTTTCACAAACATAGTATTGAGGATGATTACCACGACTCGCAATCCTGAGCCTTTTCGTGTTTAATTCTTCATTTTCATCCACGCTTTCCAAAAGCTCGGAAAGCACCGCCTCCTGTTCCAGAAGCATGTCCCAAAAAGATTTCATCGTCCACTCCCTCATCCGTAAATATCAGCAGCAGTTTCATTCTGTCTGGCAGGTCAGCCTCACCAAACGATATTAAGCTGTACCCTGTTTTTGCAAGATCAATTTACCGATCTTCTTCGGAGTATCACCTCACAGAAACGCCATCATCGCAGGCACCATCAGGATCACCATCACCACGACAAGCATGAGCATCATCGGCAGAAGCAGCTTCGTCCCGGCCTCCTCTCCCAGCACTCTGGCCCGCTTCTTCCGCTCTTCGACGGCATTAAATGCTTCCTGCCGGAGGATCTCGTTCATCTCGCTTCCCCCGCGCGTCACGCTCTGGGAAAGCAGCGTCGCAAACGTCTTATACTCCCTCGGCGCGCAACGCTGCCCGAGATGCGCGTAAGCCTCGGCCTCCGAAACGCCATGCTCCATCTCATACGCGGTTTTGGCAATCTCTTCGTACCCCGGCTTCAACGTTCCTCCTCCCGCCAGGCTCCTCTGATAATCATTTCTGATTCTTGCAAATGCGCTCCGAAGGCTCATCCCCGCCGACACCAAAAGTACCAGCTTGTTCACGATATTCGGATAATCGAGCTTCATCTTCATATTGCGCTGGTCGCGTTCGATCGCCTGCCGGCGCACCTTCGAGTAAATGAACACCGCTGCCGTCATCACGCCCAGCATGAGAAGCATCAGCCCCGTATCAGCACCTCTTCTCGTCCATAAAGCGGGCTGCCCGTCAATCGTGCCCGGAAGATTCACCCTGCTTTTAGTCGAATCATTCTGGGTTTCGATCGCATTTTTAACACTCTTTAAAAATGACTCCTCTTCGTCCCGCAGTTCCGGAAACACCGTCACGTGCAGTTCCATTTCGCGGATTTCATCCTCGAAAATGATCTCCGCCGTCAGCGTCACCTTCGTCCCGCCGTCCGGCACATTTGACGAAATCATTCCGTCCCAGTCCAGAATGTCAGGCCGGTCCGTAATCCAGGACACTGTAAGCGGCAGCCCCTCTATTCTCTCTGGTAAAGATACCGGCCGGTCCACGTGGTCCGCCGACATGCCCTGAAGGACCAGCGCCGGCAGCCTGGCCTCGGCCTTTTCGAACACTTCGTCGATCTCCTCCCCGCTCATTTCCCTCGCGCGGATATTGAGATCAAGATCATGCTGCTTCCCGTCGACCGTAACCGCCAGTTCCGCCGTATCCTCTGCCTCGCCGTACTCGCTCCGGAGAATGTACCCTCTGGCGGCCGTGTCCTCGTTTCGCGTCCGGTACTCTTCCACCGCGCCCAGAAGAACCGCGCCGAACATGATAATCAGCGCGCGGGAAACCGTTTCCTCCGACGCGCAGCCTGCGAGCGAAGGAAGATGCTTCCTCAAAAATGCCGCCCCTGCCCGGAACGTTCCGCGCGAGACCACAAAAAGAATCAGGAATCCGGCAAGCGTGAATATGTAAGGCAGATATGGCTTCAATCGTACGCTCCTTTCATTTTGCAAATGGCGGCTCGCGGCCTACTATTTCAAGCCCCCTGTCTGTCAGTTGGTCCGCCCAGCTGGTTTTCGACCCACTGATTCAAACTTCCTGTCTGTCAGTGGGTCCGTATGGCTGATTTCAAAGACAAAATTTCATGTGCCGCAAAACGGCGTCCGCTGCTATACCTCAATCGCGACGATGCGGCAACGCTATACCTCTATCGCGACAATCCTGCCGCTCCACCACACGGCCAGCGCGTACGTCAGCAGGCACCCGGTCATCACAAGCGCTCCAAAAGCCGAGGTATACATATCATCAAGAAACCCCGGCGACGCGAATGTCATATACAAAATAATCATGCAGGGCATCGCCGTCATGATTTTCTGTTCCATCTTCTTGGCTGCGAGCGCGGTCTCGATCTCGCGCTCGACGTCGATTTTTCCGCCGATTGAATCCGCTGCGCTCCTCAATATGGCCGCCATATTTCCGCCCATCCGCTTCGCCGTGGTAAATACAGCGGCGAAGTTCTCGATATCCTCAACGCCGGATCTGCCAGCAAAATCAAGCAGGACCGTCTCCATCGGCACCGATACCCGGATCTGCCTTGAAATCCAGATAAACTCCTGTGTCATGTCCTGCTCTTCTCCGATTGTGCTTTTCAGATCTCTGGCCGCGTCCGGGAAGGCATTTTCGACCGATCTGCCGGCGCGAAGAGAAACTGCGAGGGAATTGAGCGCAGTCCGGAAATCGTAGCTCAGCTGCCTCCGCCGCGCTGCCGCGCGGGAATTCCGGACATGTCTGATGTAAAGCGGATAAATGGGGACCGCCGCGAGCAGCACCTGCCATCTCCTGTAGAAAAGCCAGACGATGGCGGCCGCAAGCGCAGCATATATCAGAGTAATCTGCATTCTTTCTTTGCGGGAGAACCTGTAGGTATGGTAGTCGACGCGCTCGCTATTCTTATCCGCTGCCCCAGTCACGGAGCCTCCCGTTTTTCTGTGCATAATTTCTTCTTTCTCGGTCGGGGTCTCCCTCTTACTCCCTGAACTTTCCCGCGCTGCCAATGCCTTCCTCTGATCCCCTGAACTTCCCCGCGCTGCCAATGCCTTCCTCTGATCCCCTGAACTCCCCCGCGCTGCCAATGCCTTCCTCTGGTCCCCTGAACTTCCCCGCGCTGTCAATGTCTTCCTCTGATCCCCTGAACTCCCCCGCGCTGCCAATGCCTTCCTTTTATCCTTTAAAATCCCCCGCATATCCGCTCCTCACCAGCTTCAGCGTATGTTTCAGTTCTCCGGTGCGG
>CADBRO010000215.1 GCA_902797075.1 uncultured Lachnospiraceae bacterium | reverse complement strand
GATCACGGTCACCTGAGCTGTGCCCGCGTTCACATTTCCGGAAAATGACACCGTATAATCCGTGCCTTTAGTAAGCGTTCTGCTTCCGAGCTTCACCACCGGATCCTGCGTGATCGCCGTTCCTGTATAAGTCTTTTCGGTCAGTCCCGAGATGACTGCGGATCTGATCGACGCGGCGTTGATTTTAAATGTCGACGAGACGGTTCCGGTATAATTTCCTTTGCCGGTTACCGTTACCTGCGCGGTGCCGGCGTTGACATTTCCTGACAGAGACGCTGTGTAGTCCGTACCCTCCGCCAGGGTTTTTCCGCCAAGCGTGACAACCGGGCTCTGGACGATCGCCGCGCCCGTGTACGTCTTCTCAACGAGACCGGAAACCGCAGCTCCGGAAATCGAAGCCGGATTAATCGTAAACTCGATGGTCTGCGTTCCTGCGTAGTTGCCTTTGCCCGTCAGCGTCATCATCGCGGTACCGGCATTTACATTTCCGGAGTAGCTGACAGTATAATCCGTTCCCGCAGCCAGTGTAACGCTGCCGAATTTAACCGTCGGTGACTGCGTCTGCGCCGAGCCGTTGTAGGTCTTCTCGGCGACTCCCGTCACAGTTGCCTTTGTAAAATCAGCCGGGGAAACCGTAAAGTTTACAGCGCCGCTTCGAAGCGTGCGGTCATTGTCGCCCCGGTCCTTTACGTCCGCGTAGAGCGTCCATCTTCCGGCTGAAGGCGGCGTCCAGGTATAGGTGTCATCATAGGAATCCGATACGAGGACCGTCTGCTCTCCGCCTGCCGAGACCTGAATAAAGGTATAAAGAAGCGTTCCCTTTCCGCCGTCCGGCACGGCTGTCAGCTTTACGGACGTCCCGTAAGACTGCGGAGACGAAGGATCCGTGTAAAGATCCACGCCTTCGAGTTCCTTTACAACCTTTATATTCCAGACATCCCGCAGGTCTATGTTATATTTCGGATAGATCGTGATCTGATAGTTTCCGGCTTTTTCAAAGGTCAGGATGTGGAACTTCAAGTCCAGCGTTTTACTTAAGCAGTTTTCCGGATCATCTGTTTCCACGATGTAATCATCAAATTGAACATCCGACTCCGCTGTCCATGTATTGGTGCGAGGCCAGCAGATCAAGGATTGTCCCTGCTCCAAAAGCGGTATCCAACTTGAGAAAGAACCACCGTAGGGATTCGTTCCCAACATCCAGTAAGACCCGTAGGAAGCCGGCACAGCTCCGGTCTGCTCTGCACCGCAGACAGTGCACTTCATCGTCAGGAGACCATTTTCCTCGTTTAGTTTGGAAAACGCATGCCCCAGAGGATCAATCCTTTCAGTTTCTACATTCCAGCAGTTATTGCAGGCATATTTTCTGGAGCCAAAACCTGTGCATGTAGGTGCCGTCTCCTGAGCAAACTCGTAATCATGGTTTCCGCCGCAGATGCTGAAAATATTAACCGTATACTCGACCGGCACGTCAGAAACGCCGGTGATACTGACGTCATAGCTTTCTCCCGCGGAGACCGAAAGGCCGTCAGCGCTGAAAATCACACAGCCGGACTGTCCGTAGCCGTCATTGTTCACGTTGAAATATCCGTCGGCCGCCTGCTGCGAAAATGACCACGTCTTTCCGTCACCCTGCCGGGTAAGCGTCACCTGCACATTCGCTGCCGTAACCGTTTTTCCAAAGCTGACGCTCCACGGATCCGATGCGTTGAAAAATTCAATCGGAGTATTCTGTGCCGGCCACGCAACACCGCTGTAATTGGCACCTGTCCGGCTATTGTCAAATGAGTACGCCGCAGAATACCGTCCCACAGCCCCGAATCCGGTCTTCTTCATGGCCGGGTTCAGGAACCATCTGCGGTGCCCGACGCGGTCAATGTTCGAGGCGTCCGCATCAGACATCCATCCATACACGACAGATGCTGCAATAGAAGTATATCCGGCTGCAATATTGGAAGAACCGGCGCCGCTTGTTCCCAGATTGTAAAGTTCGTCATCCATGCCCTCAGGCCGTGCGGGATAATGCGAGAGCGTATTATTCGCAGCATTGACAAGCGCGGCAGCCTGCGCCAGGGTAATATATCTTTCATCCGGTTCCACGTCTGCCGGAATTCCGGCGATGTAACGGATAATATTAAGCGCGTTCATTCCATAATTCTGGGTTTCGTCGGTCAGTCTCCCTGCTGCATACGGAGCCGCAGCAGATGGACTATCCGTATACTCGTTCGTCAGGTACGGAGCCGGATGATTCTTCACAAACGCCCTGATTTCATCCTCGGTGTGAACATCGACGTTCAGCCCTTCCGAGGCGCCGACCAGCGCCATATCTTCCGGCTCGCTGTCCACGCCGAAGAATTCCACTTCCGACTCGGTATCAAAGAACAGGTCGTCGGCAAACTCACTGCTGCCGTCGGACTGCGCGGTTTCATCCTCCGCGATATCCTCCGCGCCGCTGTCTGTGATGTCGGCGTCTTCCCAATAATCATCGCCTACGAGCGCATCGCCATCAAAATCTTCTTCGAAATACGCGTCCGTATCGTCGTCGAAAATGATCCCGCCGTCCGAGCCTTCCTCATCAACCCAGACGCCGGCGCCGTCAGAACCTTCCCCATCAACCCAGACGCCCGCGTCGTCGGTCCACACATCCGAATTCTCCATGAAAACGGATTCATCGGACATAAAATCCGCAGCGCCTTCTCCGTCTGCAATGATCCCGTTCTCTGAAGACGCGTCCTCAAAGTAAATATCATCTGCGGAAATGGCCGCCGGCGCCCATACGGTACCTGCTGCCAGCGACGCCGAAAGCAGTACGGCAAGTGTTCTTCTCAGTCCTTTGCGGCTGATTTTTCCTGTCATTTTTTTCAAAGCTGATTGCCCCCCTGTATCAGTCTAAATTTTAGGCCAAGCCGACTTCTCTTTTGCCAGCCAGTTTTTTCGACAAGCTGACCACTCTTTTGCCAACCAGTTTTTTTCGCTAGGCTGACTACTCTTCTGTCAGTCAGTTTTTTCGACAAGCTGACCACTCTTCTGTCAGTCAGTTTTTTCGACATGTTCACTATCCTTGTCAGTCATAGTTTACACAGACCAGCAGCTCTTCCGTCAATCAAAACTCACATGAAGCTGACAGTCTCTTCCACCGGCTTCCGGTTCGTGTGATTCGGCAGCGGGCCCGCACCCTCTGCTGCGTATCCGAGATCCATAACCATCAGGATTTCCTCATTTTCCGGAAGTCCAAGCTTCGCAGCAAGCGCTTCGGGATCAAGGAAATTGATCCAGCAGCTGTCAACGCCCTCGTCGGCCGCGGCAAGAATCATGTGTGTCGCCACGATTGTCGCATCCTCGACGCCGGAGTCGCGCTTTCCGCCCGGATAGGTAAATACGTTGTTTTTGTCAAATGCAACGACCAGAACCGTCGGCGCGCCGTAGCGGCAGGGCGTAATTTCGTCGATCTTCGCGAGCGCCTCTTCTGACTGCACCACGTATACGTGCTGCTCCTGCAGGTTCTTTGCCGTCGGCGCGAGCCGTCCGGCTTCGAGAATCGCGCAGAGCTTCTCGGATTCCACCTGGCGGGAATCAAATTTCTTGCATGAGTAACGGGATTTTACGACTTCTTTGAACTGCATGTTATTTCCTCCTCTAATGGTTTTTATGCTGTAGATGGCGCTTCGACATGCCCGCCATTTTATTCTTATTGATGAAGCAATGATATCAGCCGCTGCAGCGCACTTCATTTTTTTCAGTTACTGAAGTTATAGCCTTACCTAAGCTGGTGATTCCACATTTCTCCGGTATGTACATAATGAATCGGCACCGCGTGCCCGCACAGCTCGCCGATCCAGTCCGCCGCGTATTTCGCGCCGAGCTCCTCAAAATTAAAATGTCCTATGTTGAGGCACGCGACATTTTTGCCGAGCATTGCCGCATCGGCTATATAGGAGAGCAGGTTCCACTCGATGATCTCGCCCGGAATGATCACCTGGACGCCTTCCTCTTCCATCAGACGGATAATTTCCGTGGAATAATCCGTGTAAATGCCATTCTCCTCTTTTTCCTCTCCGAATGCATTTGGATACAGATGCGCCACGATCGCTACGCGGCTGACCTTCGCATCGGGCCTCCCGATATAGCGCGTGCCGCGCATGCCGATCTTCTCCATGAGGTGCGCGTTAAGCTCTTCCACCGTGGTTTCGGGCAGGTCAAACAGATATCCGTGCGGAATAGAAAGCTTCTCAATCTGATACGGCTCCCAGCCCAGATATTTGATCACTCCCGTGAAAATGCCGTCCGGCTGGTGCGCGTGGGTATGGTCATGATCCCTGAACACGACGATGCCATTTTCATCAAGCAGACGCCGTTTTTCTTCATAAATCTTATTTCTGAAGCCGCCGCGCCATTCCGGAAAGTCAGGCGTCAGATAGTAGCTGACCTCGTGAATGTACAGAAAATTGCAGCCAAGCTCCGCTGTCTTTCGTATGACGTCGATCGTCGGCACCAGCGCGCAGGCAATTCCCGTGCACTCTTTTGAAGGATCGCCGCTCTTATAGCCGTCGCAGCCGTTGTAATCCGGGAGTTCCGGATGATAATCAAGAATTTTCTTTACAATCGAATCTATCGTCATCGCATTCGCCCCTTCCGTGGTTTATTATTCAGCTCCATTTGGCAGTCCGTTATTCAGGCAAATCAGACGCTTCGCAACTCTCATTACCGCTGATCAGCGCATGGCTTACGCTCTTACTGCATGCCAAGCCTATCCCTCAGCTCATCGTATCCCGTAAAGAGAATTCCCTGAAAGCCCAGTTCTTCCGCCATTTTCACATTCTTTTCCGTATCGTCGATGAAGATGCAGTCGGCTGCATTTAAATGAAATTCACGCAGGAACAGCCTGTACATCTTGGGATCCGGCTTTGTAAGCCCCACCCGGAACGAGAGAAGACCGCCGTCCGTGTATTTAATGAAATCCACGGATTCCGGGCATTCATCAAATGCCTTCTTTGAGTAATTCGAGAGATAGTAGACGCCGTGGCCGGCCGTTTTCAGTTCATTTACAAGCGGAACCGCGAAATCTCTCGGTTCAAGCATCCCTTTTATATCTGAAAATGCTGTCCTAAGCTCCTCAGAAATCTCCGGATCAAGACTTTCAAATCTTTTCAGAGTCTCTTCTTCCGTCAGTTCTCCGCGCTCAAACTGCTCCCAGTACGGGCTCATTACGGACGCCTTCAGAATCCGCCGGATCATGTTCCCGTCAAAGCCTTTTGCCAAAAGAAATTCTTTGACTTTGAAATCCGCGAGAACACCTCCAATATCGAAAACAATATTGCTCATGATTTAAATCCTTTCTGCCGGCGGCTCTTACAATTACATGAGAAAATTATAAACACAGCGAATTCTCCCCGCAAGCGAATATGGATGGATTGCGCCTCTTTGATTTCATACTTCTGCCGATGCGCCATGCTATTCTTG
>CADBRO010000214.1 GCA_902797075.1 uncultured Lachnospiraceae bacterium | reverse complement strand
GAAAAGGTTCTTGACCGTGCCGAGACGTCCAACTGGCTTGACATCGACGAAGACGGAGGCTATGTGCTGTCGGACGAACAGCTTGCCCAAAAGGCTGCCGGATATATCAGCGAGATAGCACAGACAGATGATAACTACGGCCATTACAGAACATTTCAGTCCACTAACTTCGGCACGGTAAAGATGGGAACCGAGGAGGTTCACGGGCACCGTATCGATCAGGCAGCCATGACCGACGAGCTGCTGACGGATCTGAAGAATCATACTGACGCCGAGCATGAGATGACCTACAGCGACGTCGCGGACAACAAGGATCCCCGCTTCGGCGGTACCTATGTCGAAGTGGATATCCTTAACCAGCACGTATATTTCTACATCGATTACGAGCTTTATTATGACTGTGACTGCGTATCAGGACTTGAAGGAAGTCATTCTACGCCGTCCGGAATCTTCTCAATCATCGATAAAGAAAACGGCAGAACTCTGGAAGGTTACAATTCGGATGGAACCGTGTCATATACCGCATGGGTTGATTACTGGATGAGCTTCTACCCGCACTACGGTCTTCACGACGCAGGCTGGAGGGATTCTTTCGGGGGAGAGACCTACCTCTGGGACGGATCGCACGGATGCGTCAATCTGTCAAAGTATTCCGCCAGACAGATTTACGAGGCAATCGATTATGACACACCGGTTATCGTATTCCGGGGGCAGGATGACTATGTGGTGCCCGAGGATGAGATCAACCCTAATACTGAAGATAATATTGTCGGACAGGAAGAATAAGAAATGCGATTTATTTACCCGGCTGTGATCAGCCGAAAACAGGATGGAACCTATCACGCGTTTTTCCCGGATCTTTCGATGTGCGAAGCTGACGGTGACACCACGGATGAAGTGATCAGAAACGCGAATGCTGCAGCATATGACTGGATTGATCTCGAGATGCAGGAGGATGAACCGGATATCCCCCCCGCGTCGGTTGCCGAGGATCTGACGCTTTCTGAAGGCGAATTTGTCAGGAACATTCTTATCATCTACAGAATTCTCGATGGATGGGATGAATAATGGAAATTGAGCGGAAATGGCTGGTTGAGGGATGGCCGGATATGTGCGGCGAACCGGTTATGTGTCAGGAAATGGAGCAGGGATATCTCGTGGTGCGTCCTACCGTGCGGATCCGGAAAGAGCAGATTATAGGCCAGGACCCAGAGTATATTCTCTGCATCAAAAGCGGCGGAGGGCTTGCCCGGGAGGAAATCGAGGTCGCGGTCTCCGAAGAAAAGTACAATGACATTCGCAGGGTAATAGCCAGGCCCATGATCCGTAAGGAGAGGCGGACCTATGCTGTTTCAGGCGGCCTGCATCTGGAGGTGAACCTCGTGGATCAGGGCACTGACACCCAGTTTATGTACGCCGAGATAGAATTTGACACGATCGAAGCTGCAAAAGCGTGGCATTCCGATTCGGAAGAACTGTCGGAATATCTGAAACGCGAGGTAACAGACGATCCCGGACAGTCAATGGGCGCGTACTGGAT
The DNA here is from genome assembly GCA_902797075.1 of uncultured Lachnospiraceae bacterium. Classification (GTDB taxonomy): domain Bacteria; phylum Bacillota; class Clostridia; order Lachnospirales; family Lachnospiraceae; genus Chordicoccus. The sequence continues at coordinate 4,973 of CADBRO010000214.1, read as the reverse complement.
ACGGACAAGGGAAGCAGATGGGATCCGCCGGAACTGAACTTGATCATAAAATTTATGTTGCGGGACAGATCCTTGACTATGTCAGGGATCGTCTCGTTATCTTTATGCCCTATTTTAATCGGGCGCTTTTGTATATGCCGGTGCGTTTCGATCTGCCGAAGTCAGCGGATGATCAAAACGGCGGGGCAGTTCTTTCGACAGACGGAAGAGAGATATTTGCCGATGCAGAAGGTGTGATCAATCTGTTCAGGACAGATCCGGAACGTCTTCCGCGCATTTACCTTCATATGATTTTTCACTGCGTATTCCTGCATCCTTTCTCCCTTTCGGGAAAAGACCGGCGGCTTTACCAGCTTGCAGCGGACTGCGCATGTGAAATGGCGGTTCTGGATCTGGACATAAATGATTTTGTTCTTCCGGATGACGCCCGGAAAAGAGAATTCCTCGGCAGGGTGCGGGAAGCGGCAGGCGACATTTCCGCTGATCGGATCTTTCGCTATCTCGACGCGCATCCCTTATCCGCAGCCGAATTCGGGAAAGAGGCAGATACCGTATTTATGGACGGCCACAGATTCTGGCCCTCCGGCGATGCGGGCGGCGTGAAGGAAATCTTCATCAGCAGATCCGCTTCCGAAGAATTCGAGGAGCAGGTCAAACAGTGGAAGAAGATCCAACAGACAGTCGGAACAGAAAATCTTTCCTACCGCAAAGGAATGGGAGAAAAGGCCGGAAAGAAGAGAATCCGTGTCAGCCGGGTTACAAGAGACGACTACGACTACTCGGAATTTCTTCGCCGTTTCGCCGCTGACGTAGAAGAGGTCAGGCTGAATCCTGAAGAATTTGATTATATTTATTATACCTACGGACTTGCGCTCTATGAGAACATGCCGCTCATCGAGCCTCTCGAATACCGAAGCTCAAAAAAGATCCAGGATCTCGTGATAGCGATCGATACGTCGGGTTCATGTCAGGGCGCGGTTGTCCGCAGTTTCCTCGATAAGACATATTCTCTTCTTAAAAATTCCGATGTTTTTACCGAACGCATGAATCTCTTTATCATTCAGTGTGACTGTGAGATCCAGTCGGAGGTCCGCATTACTTCAGATGAAGAGTTCGAGCGCTATATGAAGAATATCGAAATCGCCGGGGCCGGAGGTACAGATTTTACTCCTGTATTTGCCCGCGTAGACGAGCTGATCCGGGCAGGAGAATTTCACGATTTCCGCGGCCTCCTTTATTTCACTGACGGGCTGGGTAAATTTCCGGAGCAGAAGCCTTCCTACAAAACCGCATTTATATCTGTCGGAAGAGTTGCGGATAAGCCGAAGCTGCCGTCGTGGGTCAGGGCTTACCGCCTATCATAAAAAAACAGGGAGCTTTCAATGACAATCGAAGACGCTAAAACAGAAATCAGAAGAACTGTCAGCATCTATCTGAGGAAAGACGAATACGGAACCTACAGGATTCCGGTCGAAAAGCAGCGGCCCGTGTTCATGATCGGCGCGCCGGGAATCGGAAAAACCGCCGTCATGGAACAGATCGCGATGGAGATGGATCTTGCTCTTGTGGCGTACTCAATGACGCATCACACCAGACAGAGCGCGATCGGTCTTCCGTACATCGTTCACAAGACCTACGGAGATACGGAAGCGGACGTTTCACTCTATACCATGTCCGAAATTGTATCCTCCGTCTATGAGAGCATGGAACGCAGCGGAAAAAAAGAAGGGATCCTTTTCCTCGATGAGGTAAACTGCGTTTCGGAAACTCTCGCTCCTTCCATGCTGCAGTTCCTCCAGTATAAGACGTTCGGAAACCATCGCATACCGTCGGGCTGGGTTATCGTGACTGCCGGTAATCCTCCGGAATATAACCGGTCGGTAAGAGAATTTGACGTGGTTACTCTTGACCGCCTTAAGGTTCTTGAGATTACGCCGGATTACAGTGTTTGGAAGCGCTACGCAAGGGAAAAGCAGATACACAAGGCGGTGCAGACCTATCTCGAAGTCCGTGAAGCGGATTTCTACTCGATCGAAGCATCTTCCGAGGGCAAAACCTATGTAACGGCAAGAGGATGGGAAGACCTGGCAGAAGCAATTACGCTTTACGAGGAAATGGGCTATCCGGTCGATTTACGGCTCGTCGGACAGTATATACGGAACCGTCGGATCGCCGCTGAATTTGCGACCTACTACGAGCTTTATAACAAATACAGAGGCGATTACAAGATCCGTGAAATCCTTGATGGAAAGAGTCTTCCTGAAATCGAGGAACGCGCGAAAAATGCCGGATTTGACGAGCGTCTCACGGTCACGGAGCTTCTTATGGAGGCAGTACTTCAAGATGTCAGCGCGAGCGCGGAAGAGGAAGCCAGAGTCCGCGAGCTTGTGCCGAAGCTCAGGGATATGAAAGCAAAGGCACGAAACAGGGAAGAGACGATCTATCTTATGAAAGAAGCGGGAGAGGACGCTCTTCGAGCGATATCCGTCAAAGAAGCAGGGTCCGGAATTTCAGCATCAGAGAAACGCAGACGGCTGTATGCGGCAGCATTTGCGGAAGAAGCCCAAAGAAGAATCCGGCTTTCAGAAGGATCAGACAATGACGCCTTCGATCTTGTAAGGCAGCTGGCAGGCGAGCATGTGGACAGTATGAAATCACATGTAAGCGATACGGAACGCCATCTTCAGAACCTGTTCGCATTTATCGAGCGGTGCTTTGGCGACTCGAATGAAATGCTCGTCGCCGTTACAGATCTCGCCGGAAGTACCGGACTTGCGGCGTTTCTTTCAGAACATGCTCCCGAGGAGTATTTCCGTTACCAGAAGCGCTACATGCTTTACGAAAGAAACCGCGAGCTTAAGGACATGGTGGACAAGATCGGAAACTGACAGATGAAGAACGATAACAGCGCTTTCCGGTTCAGTATTCAATCGGGAAAAGCACACCTCACAAGATATACCGGCGGACTGATTGAAGCCTATATTCCCGAAACCTTCGACGGATATCCGGTAACGGCAATCGGCAGCTACGCATTCTATGAAAATGGCGCCGAGCTGCGGAGAATCGTGGTTCCCGGCAGCGTGAAACAGATTCTTCCGCATGCTTTTGAGCTCTGTATCTGTGCGGAAGAGATCGTGCTGTCAGAGGGGATTTGTGAAATCGGAGAGGACGCATTTACGGCCTGCGGCATAAAAAGCCTCTATATTCCGTCAAGCGTTACACATATCCACAGGGCTCCGTCCATTCCCTGCGCGGTAACCGTATCTGATAAAAATCCCGTATACTCTTCTGACGGTTACGGATTGTATAAAGGGAACTGCCTCGTCGCCGTCAATCCGTCGGATACGAGGACAGATTACCGTATCCGGCCGGGCACGCAGGAGATCAGACTCGGCGTTTTTGAAGACTGCGACAGTTTGAAGAGCATTCATCTTCCCGCTTCCCTTAAAACGGCAGGCGAGGGCGTTTTCTCAAATACAGGCAGCGAGTATTCCGGAAGAACCGGCATCACGGACATTACTGTCGATGAGAAAAATCCTTTCTTTTTCCGTGATCCGGAATTCCTCGGTGAGCGGACCAGAGGCGGAGTGCGTCTCATCCGGTGGATGAGTTCCGGGGAAAATGTCGTGCTTCCTGAGAATATCACGGAAATATCCAGAGAAGCTTTTTCGGGGACTCCGATTAAAAGACTTATTGTTCCGGGGAAACTGGAGGCGATATCGCCGGACGCCTTCCGCGGCTGCGCGTTAACGGAGGCTGATATCCACTGTCCCAGGATCCATATCCTGTTTCCGAATGATAATCCGTATCTTCGAAAAGACCTTCTCCGGGGATTCGGGAGAAACGGCCTGATCTATGATTTCAAGATCTACGACGATAAGCTGATGGAGTGGAGAACAGATGCCGACAGGCTATCCATGATGCTTACGAGACTGAAGTACGGCTGTTTTCTTAATGAAGACAGAAGAAAAACCTTTTTGGATATACTCCGAAACCATCTGACGGAAGCGGCAGTTGCGGCCGCTGTTGAAAACCGCATGGACCTTATCATCCTCATGGAGGAATTACAGCTCTTTGATGCAGACAACATTGATGCAGTCCTTTCAGAACTTGAGATTCGCAGCCGGCATGAAATGGCCGCATCGCTCTCAGCCTGGAAGCACGCAAATCTTGCCTCTGCTTCCTTCGATTATTCACTATAAAAATAAGCGTCAGGCAGGCTGAAGGGATGCTGACCCGGAGGGAATTATGACAGATGAAGAAAAGAAATATGAAAAACAACAGTGGCGCAGCATGACACTGAAGCAGAAGCTGCGTCAGTTTTTCGACTACTATATGATTCAGACGCTCGTTGCGCTCTTTGTCATTATTTTTGCGGTCATCACATTGAAAAGTATGCTGAGCCCGCGGGAAGTGAACGCACTGGCGATCAGTGTTTTTGATGATGTGACCGACCAGGATGCATCCGATGAGTTGTGCGCTGAGTTGAGGGAAAAATTAGGTATTGATGACAAATATACCACAGTCTCCATCACCAGCGGCCATGACGTGAATGTCCTGCAGGATATCATGGTTCTGCAGGTTCACGCCGCAAATAACGAAGCGGATATTATAATCGCCGGAGAAGAATCGTTCCGTTGGCTTGCGGGGACGGGTTACCTTCAGGATCTTGACTCGGTATTCGGCGATCGCATTTCCGAGATTCCCAAGGAACGCATCGTTGCGGCAAACGGACCGCTCGAAGGATCCGCGGCGGAGAATCCCGAGACGGAGATTACCGGGAAAGGGAAAGAAAAAAATTACGGCATTTCGATCAGCGGAAGCAGCCGGTGGGAAGCGCTTTCTCTTTCAAAAAGCTCCGATTTTATTGCCGGATGCGTTGCCGGCACTGATAACAGCGATCATATCCTTACTTTTCTGGAAATGATTCTTCCTGAATCGTAAAAAAAATAAGAGGAGCAGCTCCTCTTATT
>CADBRO010000213.1 GCA_902797075.1 uncultured Lachnospiraceae bacterium | reverse complement strand
CGCCTCTTCGTATCGGCGATGCGTCCGGCGCTGAACTCATTCGTGAGCAGATAGTCCTCCATGATGGTCTCCCGGTCCGCTCCGAGAGCTGCGAGAAGAAGGGCCGCCACAACTCCCGTCCGGTCCTTGCCGGCGGCACAGTGCCAGAGCACCGCCCCTTCAGGAACTGCCAGAATCTCGCGGAATATTCGTGAAAATGCAGCCGCCCCGTAGGCTTCCTGAAGTAAATATACGTAAAGCTGTTCTATATCGGGCATCTCCGTAAAGCCAGCGATCTCCGCCGCATGCTCTTCAAATGTCTGCTCTTCGTTTCTTTCCACCGCGTCCTTTTTATTGTCTTCTCCGAATCTTGCGGGATCCATCACATCAATCTGCAGATAGCGTACGCCGGGGAGCTCCGGATCAGGTTTGGCCGCAGCCTCCTTCTTTTCCCGAAGGTCAATGATGAGACGGACATCAAATTCGCCGGTAAGCCGCTTCAGATCCCGGGGAGAGGCGTCGGCAAGCGCCGCTGTCCGGAGCAGCCGCCCGCGCACGATTTTCCTTCCGCCTTCTCCCGCATAGCCTCCCAGCTCCCGGGCATTTGCGATCTTCTCCATATGAAGGCTGTGCGGAAGATCCGTAAGAAAGGCAAGCATATCGGAGCCGTATTCCGGCGCGGTGTCATACGACGCGTGTCCGTATCCGTTGTAGAGCTGAAGCTCCGAATTCCGGAGTTTTTCCGCGATATCCCGGGCTGCATTTGATCCGAGAACGCCGTCGTCCTCCGCTCCCGTTACAAGAACCGGGCACCGGATTTCCGACAGTTCCCGGGAGGCGTCAAAGCCCCGAATTCCCTCCGCAAGAACGATAAACCGCTGAAGGTCCTCCTCCGTTACCGAGCGGCCCAGCGATGTCAGGACATTTTTGTATGATTCAAATACCGCTGCCGGGTAGACAGCTCGCCCGAACTCCAGATAGAGTCCGACGCCGTCTCCTTCTTTCGCCAGCTCAATCCACCGCCCGATTTCTCCGAACTTTTCTTCCGAAACCCTGCAGGCTGTTGATCCGAGCACCAGCTTTTTTACGAGGCCGGGATGCTCCGCCGCGATCAGCATGGCAATCATACCGCCCTGGGACGCTCCGAACAGACAGATGTCCTTAAGACCGGCACTCTCTATGGCTTTCGCAGTATCCGACGCCATCCCGGATACCGGATAGGACGCAGGAAGATCGCTTCTTCTGTCAAATACCCATACCGTAAAGTCATGGGTAAACCGCTCGTACTGCTTAGCAATGGCGTCCGCAAGGCTCATGACGCTTGTGACGCTGATTCCGGGAAGGATGACCAGGTTTCTTTCGCCGCTTCCAAAATGGAAATACCGCATCTCAAAACCGTCTGTCCTGATTGTTTCAACGGGAATTCCCATGTCTCTACCTCATTCCGAAAAAATGTATGATTTCCGCGTTCGCGGCATCCATGATGGCAGGATCGGAAAACCGGTGGTCCGCCTTTTCAACCGGTATAAAATCGATCAGGTTGTCATCCGCGAATTGCTTCACCTTATCCATCGGAACCACCTCATCTTTCGTACCGTGCAGGATCAGAATGTCGTCCGCGTAATCGATAAAATCATACTTTGTCAGGTCCGTCTCCTGAAGTTCTGCAAGGAACTCCCTGCTGATCTCAACCTTTCTGTCAAATCCGGCTGCCGCGGTTTTACCTTTATCAAGCTTCTCCTGCATTTCCGGCGTGATCAGGGATGTTGTCAGCACTTCATACATGTCTACAGCCGGACACCGGAGCGCCATTTTTTTAAACGGACTTCCGTTCTTTGCGATGTAATCGAGAAACAGATAGCCTCCGAAGCTCGTCGCATATCCGAAAAGCTCTTCCGCATGAAGTCTTTCCCTTGCCTCATTGATGACAAGGCGGAGATACGCCAGGCAGTCATCCAGCTGAATCTTTTTCCGAACGTCGTCACCGTGGCAGGGCCAGTCGAAGACAATCACGGCAGCACCTTTGTTTTTGCCGAGAATTCTCGCCGCAAACCGCTCTGCCGCCCTGTTGTCCTTGTGCCCGCCGAAGCCGTGTCCAAAGATCACGGCTTTTTTCACTGCCCTTATATCTTCGCAGTAAATCCTGCCGCAGATGTTATAATTATCGTCTTTAATATTGAATTGTCTTGCCACTGTTTCAATTCCTCTAATTCTCGTTATGGTGCCGTCAATGCGCGTCTTTACAGACAGCCTTTCGAAGTTTCCGTCAGCGCACGGATTCTGTCTGTTCAGGCATATAAATGCCGTCCGTCTTACGCTATGCAAATGGCGCCTGACTTCACCGCTTCAGATATGCGGATGATACCGGAAACTCAAAATACGTATCCGGATACGGTTCTTTATCCAAAGTAAAATGCCACCACTCGCAGTCGATCGGAACAAATCCGCAGCGGGTCATGACCCTTCGAAGAATCATACGGTTCGCGTACTGCTCCGGAGTAATTCTTTTGCAGTCCGGGTGCGATATCTCGTCAAACAGATCGAAGGGACTTCCCATGTCCACTTCTTTTCCTGTTTTCATATCGAGCAGCGTGAGATCCACGGTACTCCCTCTGCTGTGACCGGACTGTTTCGCGATATAGCCCTTCTGAAAGAGCTCTTCCTTATCGAGATCCGGATAAAAATACTGTTTCATCCGGATATCCTGATCCTCCAGTCCCCAGAGCACGAAATGCCTCACTGCCGAAGCAGGTCGGTACGCGTCGAATACCTTCAGACGGTATCCCTGGACGATCAGCTCATTGCTTGCGGCCTGCAGTGCGCGTGCAGCTTCAATCGTCAGCAGCGCGCAGGGCTCCTCGTAACCGTTGATGCGGTCGCCGATAAAATTATAGGTGGAATAATAGCGGATCTCCTGCACGATCTGCGGAATATACTCCGCAAGAACAACAAAGCCCGAAGGATCCATCGCAATATTATTCTTGTTTTCTGTTCTCATGACTTGATACTCCTTCATATCTCCGCTTATCCGCATGTCCTTACGGGCTGCCGGATTCCGACTTATACGATTATAGCACAGGGCCTTAACCCGGTCTTTTCCGTTTTTATCAATGAGATAACGATAACACTGCGATCCTCACAGTAACGTCACGAAGTATCGATTTATTATGCGGAGGCCTCAGAATGACCAGGGAACATATGCCGCAAGAACGGCCAGTACAACGGCGGGAAGCATATTGGCGACCCGCACCTTCTTCCCCCACACCAGATTTACCCCGACGCAGAATATCAGAATCGATCCGATGAGGGACAGATACGCGACTGCGAGATCTGTCATAACCGGAGATATCAGCCGCGCGAGCAGAGTTATCGCCCCCTCAAACAGAAAAACAGGAATCGCGGAAAAGACGCATCCTTGTCCGAGAGAAGAAGTCATTACGGCAATGATGATAAAATCGAGTACTGCTTTAACGGCAAGTGTGGAATAGTCTCCGGAAATCCCATCCTGAATGGATCCGACGATCGCCATGGCACCGATACATACTGTAAGAGAAGCTGTGACAAAAGCATTTACAAACTCTTTGTCTCCGCTGTTTCCTGACTTTTTCTTCAGCCACTCCCCGAAACTTTCAAAGGCTTTCTCAATACCGATGATCTCACCTGCTACCGTCCCCAGTGCAAGGCACAGCACGATCAGCATGGATTTTCCGCTGACCAGCCTGTTCCCGTCGATATTCAGCATTCCCTGCATCGCGCCTGCAATTGCAATAAAAAGCACGCTGATTCCGCATGTAATGGTGAGCGCATTCTGCTGCTCCTGCCGGAAAAGTTTTCCTGTAAAATATCCGACCACGCCGCCAGCAAGGATTGCGGCGCTGTTAATGATTGTCCCAAGTCCTGTCATTTTCCTTAAAAACCATGCTTCCGTTCAATTCATTCTTCACGAATCCGGTGCAGCCGTATATGCCGGAGGAACGGATCCTTTTTTAAGACTGTGTTATTATACCCCAGCCGCCCGAATGATGTCAGATATAATATGAAAGTTCGTTACAATTCCCCTCCGGCAGAGGAGTTTCTGATAAGAGCATATCATTCGTATCGAATCTTTTTGGCAGAATTTTCCAGCAGGACACATATCGGAAGACTGGCAACAATTACGAATGCATCCGCTATAAAGGAAGTCATATTCTTAACAAAACGGACGGTAAATGGCTGACCTACTACGAAACTGTCAATCAATGATTTGATTAGCTCTATACCGACGAATGTTCCGGCTATAGCCGCACAGGCTGTAAGCATTACCTGCAGTGTTTTATTCTTAACCCGCTTGATATATTTGAGTGAAATACCCGTAATCAGACCGATTACAATATTTCCAACGGACCATCCGGGCATGCCGTTAAAGCCAAGGCCTCCGATAAGGCAGTAGAGAATTACTCCGAAAAACCCGATAATTGCTCCTTCATACCATTTGAAGCACCAGATGTAAACCGTCATCACGATATAGCCCAGACAAAGATAATAGTTTTCAAACACCGGCACCCGCAAACACATTGATAAAACGACGAAAAGAGCAACACCCAGCGCAATAAATGTAATGTCTTTTACTTTCATTTCTTATATCCCTCCTGTAATTGTATTTTATCAGATTCGCTTTTCCGTTTTGTTTTTTCTGTCGGCTGTGTCCTGAACTTTGAACGGCGCAGTAAATAACTGCCAGCCTGACAGCAACGCAGATTTTTATGTGTTTTTCATATTATCTTCATGCCTTACACTCAAAAAAAGCGCCCTCCGCTTGAGGGCGCTTAAGTTCATATGTTAAACTTCGGAAAACCTTAATTGGGGGAATTCTGCATGTGATCCTCCGTTCTTTCCTACAACACCATAAACAGTGTTCCGGCTCCGATGAGCGCACAGCCGATCATCGATTTCACAGTGAACTCTTCATGGAGAAAAACAAATGCCATAACAAGTGTGATCATTACAGAAAGCTTATCGATCGGAACCACTTTCGAAACGCTGCCAATCTGCAGTGCCCTGTAATAGCACAGCCATGACGCCCCGGTCGCCAGTCCCGAAAGAATGAGGAATAACCAGCTCTTTCTGCTTATTGATGACAGACCGGACTGGCCGCCTGTCAGAAAGACCATTCCCCATGCCATGATTACTACGACAACGGTACGGATCGCTGTTGCAAGATTAGAATTAACGCCCTCTATTCCGATTTTTGCCAGTATGGAAGTTAGCGCTGCAAATACTGCTGAGCCGAGTGCAAACCAAAACCACATAACCATTTCCTCCCTGTTTCACGTATTCCGAAGAATCAGTTCTTCTGTCCGGCGCTGTTGTTCCACCCCCGATATGTCAGCCTCGCCGTCGCCCTTTTGTTTTCCGTAATTTCCAAACTGCGCGTGGTTTCCGCCTTCTATAACATAACTCTTATGATTTTCCGGCAGAAGGTCAGCGCCTTTTTCCATGTTTTTCAAATTGAGTACGCCGTCCTCCGAACCATAGATGGTAATGGCAGAAAGACTGTCATCCAGTGGTTTTGTCGGATAAGCGGCAAGCAGGACAACACCGGTCAATTGTGCCTCGTGATCCGCCGCGAAGTCTGCGGCCATCGCACCTCCCAGAGAATGCCCTCCGATATACCAGTTGGTATAATCATGCTTTTTCATAACATCTTCGGCCTTTCCCGCACCGAAAATTGCCAGGCGCAGCGGCATTTTGACAAGGCAGACATCCATGTCCCGCTTTGCAATCTGATGCATCAACGGGGCGTAGGCTGTTTCTTCCACTTTCGCTCCGGGATAGAAAATAAGAGCGTCACTTTCGGAAGGACCGTCAAACAGCCACCCGTAATCGGTTCTCGTCACCTCCACGGAAGCATCAGATTCCAATGCTTCCAGTGCCACGCTATCTGCATGATAGTACTGTTCGCAATAAATAAGAAAAGCTGCAGCAAGCAGCATAATTACAATCAGAGGAATATAAAATCTCTTTTTCTTCATTTTATCAATTAGAAAATGTTATCTGTGCCGTCGTATAATCCGAATCTTATGTTTCTCTTGAATTATACTCTGATTTGGCTCAATTGTCAGGCGGTCGCCCGGTAAGGGGAGAATTCTTCCCGTTTTTCCGGCGCGATGCCCGAGCTGCCCTTATAGCGCAAAAAAAACGCCTTTCTTTCGAAAGGCGCCTGTCATTATTCCATGTCTCAATAACCGATTAAGTTTCCGGCAACCCAGCCGTATTTTCCGCCATCAAGATAGATCTCATACCAGATGAAACCGTCTCTTTTAATGGTATTTCCGGTCGTATCGACTTTCTGGCCGTTCTTCATCCTGAAGAGGATGGTTCCCTGCAGTCCGGCCTGGTTTCGGATATTTGCATAGCTTGCGTCCGGGTTATCGATCTCTCTGATTCTTCCGCCAGCTGCATTTTCAAGTGCGTCAATATTGATTTTATTCATTTCTGTCATGATGATTCTCCTTTCAGTTCTTTGTTTGTTTTCTTTTGATGAACTGAGTATATCATCAGTTTTGTCACAGAAATGTCATATGCCGCCTGCGAAAATGCACGATTACCAGTTGAATAGATGGCTTACATGCAAATATGTTTTTATTTACCTGCAACAGATTTCGCGAAAGCCGCTGCTGCCGCCAGGTCTGCATCATTTGGCCTGCCTTTATGGATTCCCTTAAATTCCCCTCTGCAGTGGAATTCGCGCTCGTCCATGGTGACGCCGGCCTTATCTGCTTCTGCTTTTACCTTCTTCCAGGTGGAATTCAGCATGGCCGCAGAGCCGAAATTAACGATTCGTCCGACCTTTTTCCCGTCAAGCGAACGGATGAAATCCCTGACTTCAGGATCAATGCTGAAAGCATAGTAAGAATTTCCGAGGAAGAGAATATCTACCGGCTCACTTATGGGGGTACTGATCGGCAGCGCCTGGACGCCGACGGCTTTTGCTACGGCTTCCGCAAGACGCTTGGTGTTTCCGGTTTTTGTATAATATCTGACTGCGATGTTCATTTGAAAATACCGTCCTTCTGCCTTAAATTGCTTCAGCCCAGGCTTTTAATGTCTCCGTATCCGCGTCCGCCGGGAAACGTCTTCCGCCGTCCACTTCCGCACCGGTGATTTCCTTCATCCGGGCAGGAGCTTCTGTCCCGATACCGCTGCTGCCGGAGGTAGCGAAAGGAACGATCTTTTTCCCGGAGAAATCGTAAGAGGCAAGGAAACTGTCGATGATCGAAGGTTCGCGATACCACCAGACGGGATAACCCACAAAGATAACATCGGCATCTGCCACCGGCGCATCTTTGTCTGCCAGTGCAGGACGGCAGTTCTTATCGTTCATCTCAAGTGTGGAGCGGGACTCTTTGTTCATCCAGTCAAGATCAGCAGCGGTATAGGGAACATCAGGTCTGATTTCATAAACCGGAGCGCCAATCGCATCCGCAAGACGCTTTGCCAATGCAGCCGTTACACCGCTTGCCGAAAAATAAGTTACAAGTGCTTTCATCTTTCTTCTCCTTTACGGTAAAGCCTTTTTAGTAATATCTTTATAGTAATGCAATTACAGTAATGCCTTCACACATGCTTCTACGTCCGCCATATCCGCAGTCGGCTCAAATCTCGCAACGACATTTCCATCACGGTCAATGATAAACTTCGTGAAGTTCCACTTGATATCCGATTTCTGATTCCATTCCGGATCCGCCTCGGCGAACATTTTTTCAAGCAGGTCCTTATAAGGATGTTCGTTGAATCCTTCAAAACCCTTCTGGGATTTCAGATATGTGTAGAGCGGAAGCTCATTCTCGCCGTTCACATCCGATTTTTTCATCTGCGGGAACGTAGTGTTAAAATGCATCGTGCAGAATTCATGGATTTCATCATCAGATCCCGGAGCCTGGCCGCCGAACTGGTTGCAGGGAATATCCAGAATTTCCAGTCCCTGATCGTGGTAGTCTCTGTACATCTGCTCGATCGGCTCATACTGGGGAGTAAATCCGCATCCGGTAGCTGTGTTAACAACCATAATAACCTTGCCCTTGTAATCCGCAAGATTCAGCTGCTCACCTTTTCCTGTCGTGATCGTGTAATCATAAATCATACCATTTTCCTCCTTATGGATTTTGTGATGAACCCTGATTGAGCATTTTATAGAGAATCCGGTACAACTCCGTCGCCTCTTCCGGAGCCAGCCAGAATTCTTTCGCTATGTTTTCCGGCACACAGAGCGCCTTTTCTTTCAGGTCCGCCCCCTTTTTCGTGAGGGTAATGATGATATTCCGCTCATCGGCCTTGTCCTTTGTTTTATCAATATAGCCTTTTGCCTGCAGCTTTTTCAAAAGCGGCGTTACCGTATTGGATTTCAGGTAAAGCGCCTCGCACAGGAACTTCTCGTTTACCTGCTTTTCTTCCCACAATACCATCATGACAATATACTGCGTATACGTCAGGTCCAGCTCGTCAAGAAGCGGCTTGTACTTTCTGGTTATCATATTGGAAACAGCATATAACGGAAAACAAAGCTGATTTTTCAGTCTTAAGGATGCGTACTTATCGCTCATTGTTTCTCCCGTCACTTTATATCGCGTGCGATTTATTAATGTGAATTATATCGCGTGCGATAAATCCTGTCAACACATTCCAAACAATAAAAACAGCCCCGCATATCTGCGCGGCTGCTGTCAGCGGTTCACGAACATCCGGTTTACTCGGATTCGGGATACGTAATAACAATCTCTGCGTTCTGCATATTCGCGAGGTTTTTCTTCATCATGATAAGCTCCGGCCGTTCCGTAAGGAAGATTTCCGTGGCCTCCCAGATTCCGACCCAGCCCATAATGCAGAGAATTTCAAGTTTAAAATCACTGGCCTTCGGCACAACAAACAGCCAGATCGAAAGGAGTATCGCGCCTGCCAGCGCAAGACCGATTTCTTTCGCGGTTAACCTTCTGACCAGATAATTCGTGTCCTCCATATCCTGTGCAAAATATGCCCTGATACATTCTTTTACACGGGTTTCATTCACGGGCGTATCCGAAATAATATGTATTAAGAATTTCTCTCTCAAGCGTCTGTGCTTATGGAGAAAATTCCTCATGAAGTACGACACTACATCCTCCGAAAGAAGCATCCGGTCCGGGTCATAATCGGAGTAAAGATCGTTTTCCTCATGAATTTTCAGCTTGATTTCCTTTACTTCTGACATAATTCTTCCCCTCCTGCATTTCGTGTTTGTGTCAGCAGTCAAAAGTAATCCGCAATCTGCTTCACTGCCTGCTGCTGCCCCTTATGACTTGTGTTCGATCGAGCCGCTCAGCAGTTATAACCTATCATCTTCAGATAATAATCCGCCAGTTCTTCCGGAGGCAGCTCCATCCTGCTCCCGATCCACCACTTCACTGCCTCCGCCAGGCTGCCCACCAGATGGTTCATCGCAAATGTTCTTGGAACATCCTCTTTGATGCTCGCCGGGTACTGTTCAAACATGGTTGCAAGATACTCCTTAAAATATCTCATAAACAGTTCGCCGCTGTCTCCGGATAAGACTCCCAGAGCATTTCCCTTATTATCTTTCAAATGATAAAGCAGATGCGTTATCTTTTCCTGCAGCCCGTGATCGGATGAAGAAAAATCATGTGATGTCTCCGAACTCAGCTCGTGCGAAAAGATATGGTCAAAAATATCGGTGCACATCTCCCTCAGCAGGGCATCCTTTGTCTCAAAATGAGAATAGAACGTACTCCTGCCTATGTTCGCTTTATCCAGAATCTCCTGGACGGTAATGTTGTTGAAATGCTTTTCTTCCAGCAGCCTGTTAAATGCCCGGAAAATAGCGGCGCGTGGTTTTCTTCTCATGATTAACCGCACAAGGCGGCCGCGTGATTCACGGTCATGTGATCAGTATTTCAGTTTCGCCCGAAGCGCCCGTGGTGATCCGCTTTGCGGCAAACTCAATCCACGCCGGGTGAAATCCTGATCCCAGTGCGACCGACTGGGACGCAAGATGCGATATGGCCGTACCGTAGAACGGCTGAATACCCCGGCTTAGAATCTCATTTTTCAGCAGTCTCACCAGCATTTTAGCGATTCCGAGGCCTTCCGCTTCCGGCATTACATTGATACCAATCTGCCACATGATCGGGCTGTCCGCACTGGCGCCTGCCATACCGAGAATATTTCCGTTTCTTACTGCCCCTACTCCCAGTACATCGGGGGCTTCCTCGCAGAAACTATATGCTTCCTTAAATCGACGATCCCCGCGGAACTGCTCTATATCCTCACCTTCGTACCAGCGGATCTCATAATCTTTGGTGTCAGCTGCCGAGATGGTTTCGCTGATATAAAACGGATGGAGCATTCCGATCATATATCCGGATTCCTGCAGCCTGCGGTCTATGATTCTCAAAGTTTCCGGTTCGAAAAACCACTCGCCGGTTGTCTTTCCGAATTCCTTCTCACACCATCCGATGATAGAAGCGTTTCCGGAAGCAAGGAGCTTTCCGTTCACGATCGCCATTTTCAAAAAACAGTCTTTTTCTTCCCTGAACCGTCTTCTGCCCTCAGGAAAAGAGAATTCAGTGAAATGGTTTTCTTTATCCCGTACTTCTTCTTCCCGGCAGCAGTAATCCAATGCAAGCTGCCTGCATAACAGGTTATTCATAAAATCTCCCTTCATCCCGGGACGCAGCCTTCTGCTTTTTTTTAGCTTCTGCTTTACTTTTCTCATCCTATGTCTGTTCGGAGGGCCGCTCCTTTGAATATCTTATCAATAGTCTGCTTTTCCATCAAGTGAAGGAGTGCCTTCTCAAGTTTCTTCGTCCTGACTAAACAAAATGCCTGATACATACGCCAAAAGGCACCTTCCGAAGAAGGTGCCCCTTGAGCACGAAGTTTTCCACACCCCTGTTTATTTCTTTATCTGCAGCTTCTGATATTCCGCTTCTGAGAAGTAAGTGACACGGGGAACGCTTTCTCGTCTGTATTACTGAACATCAGGCATGGTATCCTGGCCATATACCGTACACCCGGCGCTGATACCGTACTGTTCAGCAATACTATTAACATATGCGGCAGTCAGGCTGCCCGTTATTGACGCGCTGGAACACAGCAGCGCAGCGTGAGCACTGCCGCTGCTCTCGAGAGTTACCAGAACCATATCACTGTTATAGGCCAGAACAACAATTGCGCAGGATCCGTCAGATACGGGCTTATAAGATTCTGACTGAACCGTTTCTGCAGCCGCTTTTGCATATGCCAGATCCCATTGTGTATTCACAATCGTCGCAAAAACACGTGCGACATTATCAGGTCCGCCCATAAGAACAGCGATGGAGTCATACTGTTCCTGCGTCAGACGAAGCACTGCTGCTATATTCGGTTTTCCGAAATCACATTCCGCCGCCTGGCCAAATCTCCCGTACTCCTGCTGATCGCAGCTCATCCAGAAATCAGATGCGCTTAGTCCCAGATTCTCAGCCATTTCGACTGCGTTGATCAAAGAACGTTCATCCGGCTCCATATCGTCTCCCGCTTCGTCACCCCAGACTTCGAAGAGTAAGCTTTCATAGTAGCTGTCGCTGTTATAATCTGCCGCATATGCCTGCGCTGTGCTTCCTTCAGGTGCAAAAAGCGTCAGCGGGCTTGATGAAAATGGCGCCTGAATCGAACAGTCATCGAGAAGAACTTCGGCACCCGGCAAATACACATCCATACTGACTCCGCTGTCGGGATATATCGCGTTCTCAGCGATATACCGAACACTCCCGGGGATTATGACTGTATTGACCTGATCTTTGTCGTACAGGGAATACGACAGAATCGATGTAACCGGCAGATCTTTCACTTTCTCCGGTATGGTCACCGAATCTTCTCCGCCTTCGCAGGATAGAAGCGCCGCTTCATCCCCGTAAAGCCGGAAGGTCAGATTTCCCTCCTGTACCAATTCCACATCCGGCATTTCTTCAGGATTGCTGCAGGCAACCCATTCATAACCTTCTCTTACTGCCACATCAGCGGCATAGCTTCCTTCCGGAGCATAAATAACAGTATCATTTCCGAGTCCCGATTCGATGAGTCCGCCCTGCAGTGTAGACGGCAGATAACAGCACGCAATATTTACCATCCTGTAGTCCGTATTAAACAGCTGTTCGGGCAGTGATTTGAATCCTTCTTCGACGATCACCCGCGAAAGCTTTCTGCAGCCGGTAAATCTCGCTTCAATGCCGGTCACCGGATGGCCCTCCGCTTCAGTTGGGATCAGAAGATCTGTGACGTCTCCTTCATAGCTGTAAAGAAAACAGTTTTTGCCGGTAGAAATAAAGGAAAGCGAGGAACCGTCCTTTTGCTGCAGTGTAATGACAGGAAGAATCTGAGGCCGAAGCTGATTCCACAGCTCTTCCTGTGAGAAAAGATCTCCATCCAGATGTCCCCACTGCCCGGAGCTCTTGGCACTGTTTCTTTTTGTCCAGAAAATGGTTCTCTCTCCCGTCTTCAGATTCACGATATAAGCCGTGTAATCGCGATGATAACTTGTGGCGGGCGGAATATAATTGTAGTCGGATTCTATCAGCTGCCAGCGCAGAATCATCGCGTATTCCGCGGCATCCATGCTGTCCGCTCTCATATCCTCCGGGAAACGTGCCATCAGATCACCTGCCAGAGACGCGCT
This sequence comes from uncultured Lachnospiraceae bacterium, assembly GCA_902797075.1. GTDB lineage: Bacteria > Bacillota > Clostridia > Lachnospirales > Lachnospiraceae > Chordicoccus. Next base: position 7,735 of record CADBRO010000213.1, on the reverse strand, counting down.
TCCTCCCCCCGGACAGTAAAGAACAATAAACTTATGCCCTTTCATATATTCCGGGAATGTTTCCACTTCCGAATATGAATACGATTCCCAGTCATCTGAAGCAAGATCCTCCGGAAGGCCGGGCGCGGCGCTTTTCGTTAATGCAATTTCCCAGCTTCCGGTTTCCAGTTCATCGGCATATTCTGCCGCGATGCTGCCAAGCACTTCCAGCTGACGGTCGAAAGATTCCGCATTTTCAAGAAGCGATACTTCCTCAAAAAGTGAATCCGCGGATATACCGGCTCCAAAGATAAGGATTGAGATCAAAAATGTTCCGATAAGCAGAATACTCTTTTTCATGGCTGTTCCTTTCCGGCCTCTTTGGCTAAGAAATAAGGATTGTTTCAGGCGGGCATAGCAGACATTCACAATCCACTCCGCTCATCACGAGCTTCAGAAATCACCCCATGACTCCCAATTCGATCCCACGCCGATGGCGTTGGGATTATCCTCCTGTACATTCACAGTAATCGTTGCGCTGTAGTTCTCTAAAAGCTGTACCTCCTGCCCGCCGTCCCCAAAGGTCATGATCTCGTAGTAACCCTCACTTCCGAAAGCCTCCACCTCGCCGTACCAGTTCTTCCCGGTACCGTCTTTTACGATGTAGGTGCCTGCAGGCAGGGAACAGGTGGCCTGACCGGTGCCGCCGATGAACATCGTCCGGGCAAGCCGGTCGTCGAGGGTGTAGATCTTCACAAGCATGGCGGTATCCGGGTCGGTATTAAACTTAACAGTAAGTTCCGTGCTGCTGCCGCTCACATCAGGGTTCTTGTACAGCACCCCTGTTGCCGGCCATGGCTGGACACAGGCTTCAGCGCGCGTCTCCCAGTCGCCCCAGCCGCAATCCTCAAACATGGTTTTGGCTGACGCGTACTTCCTCTGGGCTTCCAGCGCACAGGCGCGCATGTAGTCATATTCAGCGGGCTCCATCTGACCTGCCAGCAGCGAATCAGCTTCGTCGGGATTTGTAACCATCAAAAGCCCCGGTAAAAGCTGGGCATAGCCATCAGCATCCAAAGTTTCCGTCTGCTCCATCCCGAAAGCCGCCTGCACAGCGTTCAATGCGGCGATGGTCTTGGGGCCGACATTCCCGTCCACGGCGATATCCTGTCCGAAAGCCACCAGAGTCTCCTGTACCCCTTTTGCTGTATCTCCCAGGCTTCCTTTCTGAATGACCTCACCCGCAAGCAGCGCCTCACTGGCAGCGCGCCAGGTATCATCATTCAGGGCATTCAGTATGTCCTCCGTGGTGACCGGCGCAGATTCCTGTTCAGGTTCCTCGCTATCCTCCGAGGCTTCCAGAGACTCCTCTTCCGGAGCCGGTTCAGCCCCGGGCTCCTGTTCCTCGATTACTTCAGGCTCGGACTCCTGCTCCTCCGTGATCTCAGGCTCGGACTCCTGTTCCTCCATGATCTCAGGCTCGGACTCCTGTTCCTCCGGAACCTCCGACTCACTTTCTGTGTATTCTTCACCGTCGTCTGAGGCATCCTCAACGGACTCATCCGAACCCGTCACAGCTGCTCCTGTCCCTTTGACGAGTGCCAGGCCGGGCAGAGAAGTTATGTCAACATTGATGACAGGGCGTATACCATTATCGGTGCGGCCGACCTCATCACCGTTGCTGTTCAGTTCATTGACCGAGTGAATGTAGACAGCGCGGTTATCGTAGCCTCCGGTCGTCCGCAGCCACCAGGTCGTCGTACCGATGCTTCCGACGGTGTTGCTCACATAGGCGCCGTTGGCAACAGCTGTCCTGGTCGGCTTCCCCGGTTCGATGGTGATGTCTCCGAAGTACTCAGCGGCCTCGTCAATGCTCAGTAGATAGACCATATCTTCCGTATCGGCACCGTTATCGGCATCCGGGTAGTCCGGATTGGCATCTGCCGTCACTTTCGTCTGTCTGATCGCGGCGCGCTCATCTTCCGTGAAGCTTCCGTTCAGGAATTCTCCGTTCAGCCACCGGCGAAGGCTGCACTCATCCCAGGAAAGATACTCACAAAGGCCGTTAAACGCGCGGGCGTCAAGCACATAGCGTGTCATCAGCGTTGCTATACCATCCTTGATGTCCAGCACGATCCATTCGATTCCCTCGGAACCGTTATCGGGATCGTTGTCCTGATCATAGCGACCGAAGAGGATGTTGTCCCCGGGAGACAAGGCAGCGAATGCCTCAGCGCTGCCTTCGACGTAATCAGCAGCTTCAGCGCCGACTTCGGCCAGTTCCTCAGGATACTCCGGTTCGATTATTTCTACAGGGCCGGAGAGATTTTCCAGAAGAGAGAGCTTCGCCTTCACGACCGGACGAATCCCGTAATTGGTCTTACTGACGTCGTTTCCTCCGTCCTGCAGACTGTTGCTCGTTACAACGTAGGCAGCTGTATCGGAATAATGTCCCGGAGAACGCAGCCACCAGAGACTCTGCCCTTCCTCTCCTGAGACGTTGCTCACATATACGCCGTTCGCTATGGCGGTCTCGGTCGGCATGGCAGGCAGGATATGCAGCTCTCCAAAGTACTTCTCTGCCTCCACGACGCTCAGGAGATAGACCATATCCTCGGTATCTGTTCCGGGATCGGAGTCCGGAGATCCGGGATTGATGTCTGCCGTCACTTTGACGGTTTCGAGAGCAGCGCGTTCATCATCGTCAAAGGCAGAATCGAGAAAGCTTCCGTTTAACCACTTGCGCAGGCTGCTTCTGTCCCAGGTGATACTCATGCCAAGGCCGTTAAACGCACGGGCATCCAGCACATCGCGGCTCATCAGCGTTGCCAGACCGTTCTCTGCATCCAGTACAATCCAGACAATCGGCTCTGCGCCGTTGCCCGAGTCAGCATCCTGATCGTAGTGTCCGAACGTAAGCTGATCGCCGGGCTGTATAGAGGGAGAAATGCCCTGATCTGATGATTCAGGCTGCCCGCCCTCCAATGCCGGGTCCTCAGGGGTTTCCGGGATACTGGCCGCTTTGTCCGACAGGCCGGTATCCGATAACTCAGATTCATCTTCGGCAGGATCTTCACTGCTCATCTTCCTGCACTCGGCATTGTAGGAATAACTCCCGCCGGAAGCGAAGGTAGTGGTGATGTCCAGCTTCAAAACACTGTCCTCCAACGTCCAGGTACCGCCGCAGCTGCTTATGCCCAGATAATTGTCGGACGGAATATCCACCGAGAAGGTGCTGTCATCCGATGAAACGGTGAACGGATAGCTTTCCGTGTAATCACTCTGCACGAAGGTATACTCACCGCTGCCGTCGGCTTCGATGTGAGCGGTCAGGTTGATTGCAGGGCCGCCGCCCTTGGGTATGCCTGTTCCGCTCCAATCCCCCACCAGATCCTCGGGAACAGCGCCGGCTTCCGCAGCGCCAGCGTCTTCCGCGGTGTCAGTGTCTTCCTCAGTATCACCGTCTTCCTCAGTATCACCGTCCCCGGCCGTATCGCCCGCCTGCCAGATCAGCACAGGATCTATGCCTTCGTCGTAGGAATTCATCCAGATCTCGTCCGGCATGTCATTCCGCTCGAAGACGAACGTAAATGCCGCCCCGACGTTCATGTTGACGGTCGATACCGTGACGGCTTCGTCACCGTAGCGCGCTTCCGGGAGAGCCGCGACCATCGGACCATTCGCGCCCCAGCGAAGGGTGCTGCCAAAGCCCTCTATAGCAACAGTCAGTTTCCCGTCTATGATGTCGACACTATCAAGCGTCAGATGATAGATTTCGCCCTCCATGACCACGTCAGCGGTCCCTTGATCAGCCGGGACCTGTATGGCATAAAGCAGCATTGAAAATGTCAGCAGCAGAAGAAATCTTTTCATGGGTGCTACCTCCTCTTTCCTGGGATCTGTAGTGGGGTCATTCGCAATCCGTTTCGCTCATTGCTCATGAACCGCGGCCGTCAAAAGCACCTTAAGCAGGAGCTTTACTCCTGCTTAAGTCTGCATTACCCCTTGCCGTGCCTGCAGTTGTAAGACAGAGACTTTCCAATAGTTCAAATTGTCTGTCTATATTTTATTTTAATCACAAATAGAAAAACAGTGCCGAAGGTCATTCCGTTCGGCACTGAATTTTACTTCTATATTTTTTCTGGGTCATTTAATCGACGAGATGATGATCGACAGCGTAGCGGGCCAGCTGGACCCTGCTGATGCAGCCGGTCTTGCTGAGCAAAAGGGAAACCAGATTCTTGACCGTTCCCGGACGCAGACCAAGCTGGTCCGCAATCTCGGTGTTTGTCATGCCCTGGCAGACGAAGCGAAGCATTTCCAGCTCCCGCCGGGTAAAATCAGCCTTTGTCTGCTGTGCCAGGTTCTGTTTCAGATGAACCATGGCATCTTTATCGTAGACGTTCAGGCCTTCCATAATGGAATGCAGCGAGGTTCTCAGACTTTCGGGCTCAATCACCTTTAGAAGGAATCCGTTGCAGCCTGCTTCCATCGCGCTCCTGACAGTCTCCGCATCGTCAAAAGTGGTCAGCGCAACAGCGCGCATATCAGGAATTTCCGATTTAATCCGGCGGATAACCTCCGGTCCCGAAAGCTTTGGCATCTGCATATCCAATATAACGATATCAGGCTTCAGTGTCCGGGCCAGCTCCACAGTATCAGCTCCGTCAGCTGCCACCCCGACGACCTCAAACTCCTCCCATGTGCTGATCGTGAGTCTCAGTCCTTCCGTCATCAACGGATGATCATCCGCCAGTAAAACCCGGATTTTCCCGCTCATGCTGTACACCTCCATTCCGCTGCAACTCTGAAACCTCTGCCTTCTTCTGCTTCAAAATGAACCCGGCCTCCGGAGACGCCGACACTTTTCTCCATCATCTTAAGTCCGAATCCCTTGTTCAAAGCACCGTGAAATTTCCCGTTGTCTGCAATCTCAAGCGTCAGCTTCTCCTCTGTCATATGAACCTCGATGATCAGCCGGTCCGCCAGTGAATGAGACAAAGTGTTATGATACGCCTCCTTGCACACGCTGAGAATCACGTCCTGCAGGCCTTCTGCAAATGGCGGTTCTTCGCCGGTAATGATAAGATCGATATAAAACGGGCTTGTATCCCGAAACCGCTCCAGCATCTGCCTGAGCGACCGGCCGCGATGCTGAGTCTCTCCTTCTTCCGCCTGCCGGCATATTGCGATACCTTCCTCGATCAGACTGAAGTATCGTTCTGCATCACTTTCTCTGAGCTGAAGACACATGCGGGACAGCGTATTCAAATCTGTGATTGCATGTCCCGTCTCATCATGGATTGCCCGCGCGATGCGCAGCTGTTCCTCATAGTTTGTCAGTGCTTGGACCTGGCGGGCGTACTCCTCAAGTTCCTCGTTCGCCTTCGCCTGCTTCCGGGTCAGTTCTTCAAGCTCGGTATTTTTTCGACGCCGCTGCCCGACAAGATGTTCAATTTCAGTGATATCAACAAGATAAACGACATATCCGCCCTGTACGCCGTCAGCAAAGACTCTCGATATCCTTCTCTGGAAGACCCTTCCGTGACATTCATACACTCCGCAGGGCATTTCCCTGCAGTCAGGCATATATCCGGCAAGGTTTTTTCCTTTTTTCAGTCCTTCAAACGGATCTTGACGATTGTAAGCAAGTATATACCAATAAATGTCTGTAATGATTACTGTATCAGGCAGCAGTCGAAATGCCTGCTCAAATTGTTCCATTTTTATTCTCCTCTGAACTGCGCTACCGCGTTGCGGATGGACGTGATACAGTCACGCGTCAGTTTCAGATTTGCCCGAAGCGCCTCCTCGGCATCTTCAGGATTCCGCCTTGCAGCCTCAAGGTTTTCCTCCACACGCCGGAATACACCTTCCGCCATTTTATTCGTAGACTCAATCAGCTCCTGTCTTTGCCTGAGTTCCTCCGGAGCCGGCAGGGTCTCCAAATATGCGTCAATATTCTGCCTCGTTTCGTCCAGTTCCCGGGAACGCGCCTCCAGCATACGGATCTGAGCATCAAGCTCGGATTGTTCCTGGAAAAGATCACTCATGTCTGTAGCAGCAATCAAAGTCGCTGCGCTTCCCGGGAGAGGCATGACGTCCACAGTCATATGTCTGCCGTCAAAATCTCCTTCCAGACTGCCGGCCTCAGGCAGCTGTGAAATGAGCTGCTGCATCACGCCTTCATACTCACCTGATGCAATACGGTTTACATAGAGCCATTTTCCCGTCTGAGGATCGCATATACCAATAGGATGCTCTGTCTGCTCAATGACTTCATGAATCGATAATGTAACGATATTGACATAATGCCGCTTAAAAATGATCTGGTAAAAGCATATTACGCAAACAGTCATAACAAGAGGAGTATAGTCAAATCGGTCGATGCCGCTGACGGAACGAATAAGTACCGCAGCTGTCGGAAGAATCGGAAACAGCGAAAACATAACAATCTTCTTCAGCCGTTCCCTGCCTGTCCCGACAGCAAACCAGACGGAAAGGACATAGCCGGCAAGCAGATAAAGAAAAGTCCAAAGAAAACAGGGGACAAAGAGTTTACCGTGGACTACGCGCTGTCCCATGTTAAGCTTCGTGTAAAAGAGATGATGCCATTGGTTGGTGAAGACAAGCCCGCAGGTAACCACCGGGCATGCGAAAACAAACGCCCTAAACCATCCGGACGAGGCCAGGCGGTCTTTCCCGGACAGATACAGGATCCACAGGAAATAAGCGGCCACCGCCGTCGTGTTTCCTATATACTGGTAGTTCGCTGCGAACTGATAAAAAGCGTTGTTTGTTGGAAAGAAAAGATACACGATGGTCTCCGTAAACCTTCCGGAAACCCATACCCACAGTGCGATGCAGAAGATGAAAAACCAGATCCATACAGGAGTTGACTGCCGCCTGCGGTACAAAGCCATGATCAATAAAAGATGTATGCTCAGGTACGCAGACTGTATGATAAAGTTGATTATTCGAAATAACTCCATTATACAGCCTCTCTGCCTAAACAGCCTCACAAAACAATGAAACAATCAGAGTCCTTGGCCGATCTGACTTTACAAGCATTGTAACGCTTGAAGGATAACTGTCAATAGAGGATCGCCACGGGAGCTTTGAAAACAAACAGGCATGCGTGCTTGTTCTGCCTGCCGGTTTTGATTTTAATGTAACAGAAAACGGAAAAAAAGTGCCGATGGTCATTCCAATCGGCACTGACTGTTGCGTCATAATCGAAACAGGCTCTTCTTCCTTCAGGAATTCAGGAATTCGAGAATAGCATGATTGAACTCATTGGGTTTCTTATTTGCGATAAAATGGTCCCCATTGACGAATACAAGCTGACTGCCCGGGATGCAATCCGCAATCAAGCGGGTATGAGACTCAAGGATCATATCCTTTGTACCGGCAATGACCAGTGTCCTGGCCTGAATCTTTTTGAGTTCTTCAGGTTTGACATTCGGATCATTGACCATCAGGCCCAGCATTTCCGCATTTGTTTTCGCGGACTCACTCCTGCCGGAGAACCGCTTTGCAATCCGGTACCCAATTTCAATCGGAATTTGTGTGGACCGCTTTACCCCGGCCGCATTCAGATTTGCGCCGTTCAGGATCAGTCTCTCCACCCGCTCCGGATACTTCATGGCAAAGATCATCGCAATATTCCCGCCGTCTGAAAAGCCGAGCAGGTGCGCCTTTTTAATCTGATGATCATCCATAAAGCACAGCAGGTCATCCGCGAACCGGCGTATTG
>CADBRO010000212.1 GCA_902797075.1 uncultured Lachnospiraceae bacterium | reverse complement strand
GTGCGTCATATAACCCACCGTGTGGGCGAAAATATTGGCGTAAGGGTAAACGCGGGTTTCATTTCCCTCATCATCGACTTCTGTTCGCGCAAGATATGCACCGTCTATGGATTTGATCGATCCGCGGATAACCCGCTCCGCCAGTGAATTCTGCCGCTTATTGTAGGGACTGTTGAGAACCGTATCCTTTTCCCTGATGTTGAAGTAGACCAGATTGGCCATGAGCATGAAGAAGATCAAAATGAACGCGATAGAAATAAACCGGAACGATCCCGTATAGCGGGGCCGCAGGGCTTCCTGCTCTGTCCCGTCCTCTTCGTCGTCCGGCTCATCACCCTCAGAATACGGATTCTGAAAATGATCGTAATCGTCGTCGAATTCAAATTTCGTCTCTTCCTCCATGTCAGGTTCGCCATAGAGATCGTCATCGGAATATGACGAACCGATCCCCGCGTCTTCCATTCCCGGATAGATCAGGGGACCGCTTTCGCGTGTTGCGCGGGGAGCGGCAGGCGAAGGGCGTTCATTTTCATTAAATTTCTTCGCCATATTCGGTTCGGCGTTCTTTCGTCCTTTCAAAAAGCTGCTCTCCTTCGTCTTCTCTCAGTATATACAGACCCTCAATGATGGCAAGCATGATAATCGTGCTGACTACCGAGCTTCCGCCGTAACTGACCAGGGGAAGCGTGATGCCCGTCATCGGGATAAACTTTGTGACGCCTCCGACCGTAAGGAATACCTGAAATGCGTATTCGGTGCCGAGGCCGATAGCCACAAGCCGGTAGAACCTGTTCCGGATCGTCATGGATATTGTGACAATCAGAAGATACATGCTCATGCAGACCAGGAGCAGGCTGATTCCGAATACAGCACCGAATTCCTCGCAGATCGCTGCGAAGATAAAGTCCTTTGTCGCAACCGGAATGGTTTCCGGCTTTCCCTGGCAGAGCCCCGTTCCGAACCAGCCGCCGGCGCCGATCGCAAAGAGTCCCTGAACAATCTGATAGCCTGACGTATCATATACCGCGAAAGGATTTCTCCATGCGGTTACCCTCTGACGGACATGGCCGAACAGCTGGTAAGCCAGCACAGAAGCTCCGGCACCGGATGCCAGACCGACCGCAGGCCAGAGTGGATTACCGGTGGCGACATAGACCATGACCACCGTGGTGATAAAGAATACAAGCGCTGTCCCGAGATCCGTCGAGAGAACCAGTATCACTACATGGAGAGCCGCGACTGCCGCTGCGATGACAACACTGCGCTTCCCTGCATTTTTGCTGAGGCGGGACGCGAGATAAAAAACGAGGGAGATCTTGACCAGCTCCGAGAACTGGATCGTAAATCCTCCGACGGAGATGGAAAGCTTCGCGCCTCCGCTCATGCGTGCGAGTCCGAGGACGCCCACCAGGGCGACGATACCGATAATCGCGTAAAGAATCCTCAGCTTTGCAAGAACCCGCATCTTTCTTATGATAACCGGAATCACGAAAGCCACCACCGTTGCTCCTGCGGCGATCATAAACTGCTTGAGAGCCTGATCGGAATTGATTCGTCCGATCATAATAAAACCTACGGCCAGAAGCATCAGCATGTTGTTGATCAGTAGCATCGATGAACGGGGATAGATAATCCGATACAAAACCAGCGTGATACCGAAATAAACCCAGATCGAAGCAAGAAGCATCGCGGTTAGAATGCTTCTGTCATTCAGAAAGAGGATCACGTATCCGAGCGTCACCATCAGATAGATGATTCTGATCTGGCTCCTCAGTACACGTCTTCTTGACTCATCGTCCTTTTTGGTGTAGTAGGTGTAGTCCTTCAGTGCGAAAAGGAGCATCAGAATGATGAATATGTATTTGGCAAGCTGTGTCAGTATATGCATTGCTTTACTCCGCTCCGCGCAGGAAATGGCCCTTCGTCCATTGCCCGGAAGCATCAGGACTTCTGCCCCGGAGAGCTTCAGAAGTCATCTGAAGCACCTTTCTTGTTTCATTCCGGTCTTCCGACGTAAATTCCAGCCGGATGCCGGAAAAGCCCATGCGCCGGATCGTCGGAAACTCTGAGATCAGCGAAAGGGGGACGCTGTTACGAACAATATTATAGCAGAAAACACAATCGCATTTTACCGGAAATTTAACTCCTGTTCTGTCCGTCAGTGTAAAACTGTCGCCCGTCTTAGTGCACCGGTCGGTGTTTTTCTTAAGACACTGAGTGGTGATCATAAGAGGAAGGTAACCGTAAACGATAATTTCTCCTGACCGGTTGTCTCTTTTGAAAAGCTCCTTCTTATTGAGCTCAAGAGGCGCTGTGTTTTTTCGGACGCCGAGCTCCTCTAAGCTTTTCACAGCTTCGTTGTTAAACGAATAAAGGCCTGCGTCAGCTGTAATATAATCAGTTAGATTCCTCTTCCGGAGATACGCAAGAGTTTCGAGATTCCTCACAAGATACCCCTGAAGGCCGGCCTGAAGAAGTTCATCTGCGCGGTCGGCAAGCACTTCCGCCTCACGTCCGCTCCGGGACGCGAAGGGCATCGCGATGCAGGCTTGCTTTCCGGATTTTTTTACTTCACTGATCAGCCGGACCGCGGCGGACACCGGATCTCCGGATCCGTAAAGCATCGAGCTTTCAAGATAAACCAGATCCGCATCCGGAAACTTAAGGACTTCTTTCAGCTGCTCCTCATCGGAAACCAGAACGGATAATGTGAGGCTTTCTGAAACAGTTACAGGGCTGTTCCGCTGATTTTTGCTGTCCGCATCCGGAGCAATTTCCGAATTGCGGAAAAAGGCAGATCTTATGATCTCTGCCAGGCGCCGGAGACCTTCTCTCCGGATGGAATTCAGCTCGCTGAAAGACACAAAACTGTTTTCGTCAGTGAATACACGGACCTTCGGAAACGCAAAATCGGTTCCGCCGGTTTTTTCAAGCTGGGTACGAATCCGTTCCGCGGGCAGCGCGCTGCTCATGGCGGGCTGTACAGGGGATCCCGTCACGGTTACGGAATATGCGCCTGACCTGAAAACAGCAGTAAACGGGCTGCCTGTAAAAACCTCAGCCTCAATTTCGAGCGGAACCTTCTTCTCCGATTCGATATATTTCCGGCGCATGGCATCGTACAGATCGTGCCTTGCCTGCGTCTCCTTCTGCGTCAGCTCATGCTTGACGAGAGCCATCATTTCAGGCCCGTTTTTCCGATGGTAGTAACCATCCGTAAAACCGCTTCTGTTATAAAGATCATAGAGAATCCGGCGGTCTTTCGGATCAGTTCTGATGTCGGGACCGTTCGCCTTCATCAGATCGAGATACTTGCGGTAGATGGAGGTGACGCCGGCTGCGTACTCGCTTTTCTTCATTCTGCCTTCGATTTTAAGAGAAGCGATGCCGGCCTTCGCCAGCTCCGGGAGCAGATCGATACCGCAAAGATCCTTTGGACTTAAGTAATGCCGCGCGTCCTTTCGCTCGACGATAGAATATCTTCCGTCAAAGTCGTGGTTATTAAGGAGATATAAAAGCCTGCAGGGCTGCGCACATCTTCCGCGGTTGCCGCTTCTTCCGCCGATCATGGAGGAATAGAGGCACTGCCCGGAATAACAGCAGCAAAGAGCGCCGTGAATAAAGGTTTCTATTTCGAGCCCGCTCTCTTCTTTCAGCTTTAAAAGTTCGGGAAGAGAAAGCTCTCTGGCAGGCACGATCCGTTTGATATTTAGTTCCCGGAGAAGTCCTCCCGCCGCGGGACCTGTAATATTCATCTGGGTGCTCGCATGCAGCGGAAGATCAGGAAAATGCCTGCCGATGAACCTCAGTACGCCCAGATCCTGGACGAGTACGGCGTCGACGCCTTCACGGTAATACGGAAGCAGCCAGTCATAGAGATCGTCCAGTTCGTCGTCACGAAGAAGCGTGTTGACGGTCAGATATACCTTTACGCCGCGAAGGTGCGCGTAGGAAATTGCCTCGGTAAGATCGTCCCCTTCAGGGTTTTCAGCGTATGCGCGGGCGCCGAAACGGCTCCCTCCGATGTAAACGGCATCCGCCCCCGCAGAGATTACGGCTTTCAGTCCTTCTGTTGATCCGGCCGGAGCAAGAAGCTCCGGTACCGCAAATGATAGATTCTCGGATTTCATCTGATAACAAAAGGTGATTACCCGCGGGCAATCACCTGATCCTTTCTGATTTAATGTTTCGGGACATTATTGCGCTTCATGTTGTCCATCATAACCTGAAGGCTTACAAGCTCCTGTCTGAGGTCATAAAGCTCTTTATCCTTGTTTTCAATCTCTTCTTCGAGCTCTTCCGCCCTGCTGCGGGCCTTGAAATAATCATCGGCCACATTCAGAGATAACAGAGTGCCTTTCATATCAGAAGTCATCCTCCGCCATCCCTTCAGCTCACTGAGCTCGTTCTGTTTGTGATTGAGGTAGATCGCCACCTTTTCAAGATATTCTTCGCTCTCATACCCGCTGAGCCGGGTGACTTTTCCGCCGATCAGGACCTGAACTGTATTTTTCTGAGCCATGGAAGCCTCCGGAATTTCTATAATAAATAATAAGACGGCATATCGGTACGCCTGTCATTTCATTATACCCGATTGGGCGTAAACTGCAAGCCTATTCCTCTGCGGGAATTTCAAAGCCCAGATGCTCATAGGCGGCCGGAGTGACCATCCTTCCGCGGGGTGTACGCACGATAAAGCCGGTTTTGAGCAGGTAGGGCTCATAGACGTCCTCGATGGTTCCGGCATCTTCTCCGATCGAGGATGCGAGCGTTTCGAGACCGACCGGGCCGCCGGAAAAATTGGTAATCATCATTTCCAGAATGTCCCGGTCGAGCTTTTCAAGACCGAACTGGTCAACTTCCAGAAGGTCCAGAGCTTCTGCGGCGGCCTTGCTTGTCACGCGTCCTTCGTAACGGACCATGGCGAAATCCCGGACACGTTTCAGGAGCCGGTTGGCAAGACGCGGCGTTCCGCGGGATCTTCTCGCAAGTTCCAGAGCCCCTTTCGGATCGATATCGACGCCCAGTTTCTCGGCGCTTCTTAAGATGATTTCCTGAAGCTCCGCAACCGAGTAATACTCAAGATGCCCTATGACGCCGAAACGGTCGCGTAGAGGTGCCGAAAGCATTCCCGGACGGGTCGTTGCACCGACGAGCGTGAATTTGGGAAGATCGAGACGGATCGATCTTGCGGCGGGTCCTTTTCCGATAATGATATCGATGGCGAAATCTTCCATCGCGGGATAAAGAACCTCTTCGACCTGCCGGCTCATTCGGTGGATCTCGTCTATGAAGAGGATATCGCCGTCGTCAAGGCTGTTCAGAATCGCGGCAATTTCTCCCGGCTTTTCAATGGCGGGACCGGACGTCACCTTGATCCCGGTACCCATTTCGTTCGCAATGATTCCGGCCAGGGTTGTCTTTCCGAGCCCCGGAGGTCCGTAAAAGAGAACATGGTCAAGCGAATCGCCCCGCATTTTGGCGGCTTCAATATATACTTTCAGATTCTGTTTCGTTTTCTCCTGACCGATATAGTCGGCAAGCCTCCGCGGTCGTATCCCGGCAGATACAAGAGCGTGATCCTCGCGCGTTTCTTCGGTCCCGGTTACTATTTTTTTTGCCATGGGCTTAAGTCCTTCCCCGTCAGACAAGAATTCGGAGCGCGGCGCTGATCAGTGCAGACGAGTCTGCATCTGCATCTTTTTCTGCTGCAGCGCGGACTGCTTTAGAAGCCTCCGTACCGGAATAGCCGAGTGCGGTGAGCGCAAGTATGGCGTCGTTCTCCGCCGACATCTGATTTCCTTTGCTTTCCGTCGCGGCAAGCTTCTTCTCAAAAGCATCTTCAAGGCTGAATTTGTCCTTCAGCTCAAGAATCACTTTCTGGGCTGTTTTTTTCCCGATTCCCGGCGCTTTTGCGACGGAAGCTGCGTCATCCGAAAGTACGGCGAATCTGAGATCGTCCGCGGTCAGCACAGAAAGTACGCCGAGAGCTCCCTTCGGACCGATGCCGTTTACGGAAAGAAGCATCCTAAAGACTTCAAGATCGTCTTCTGTCAGAAATCCAAACAGAAGCATGGCGTCTTCCCGGACCTGAAAATGTGTATAGAGCTTATACTCCTCTCCGATGCGAATCATCTCGGCTGTTGAGGAAGGTACAAAAATCCGGTAGCCAATTCCGTTATTATCGATAATTACCGCGTCAGCGCTTACTGCTTCAGCGGTTCCTCTGATAAATGCGTACATCTAAACTCCTGTTGTTTATTATTTTGCGTAAGCATAAGGCCGGACTCTCTTTAGAATCGCAATTGTTATTATTCCGTTCAAAAGACCGGCCAGACATCCTGCAGTGAGCAGAACCGGCAGATACCCCGCGAAAGGAATACCTGGCAGCAGAAGGTATGCACAGACCAGCTGTCCGGCGTTATGGGCTGAGCCGCCCGCCGCGCTCACTCCCGCCGGAGAAAAGATGCCTGTTTTTTTCAGCAGAGCCATGACAGCAAGCGCGCATGCTGAACCGAAAAGCGAGTACAGGATTCCGGAAAGATTTCCGAACATAAAACCGATGATCAGAACCCTGGCCGTTGATATAAGCGCCGCTTCTGCAGTCCCGAAAAAATAAAGAGCAAAAACAATGACTATGTTGCAAAGACCGAGCTTAAAACCGGGAATTCCAAGCCCTGTCGGGAGCAGAAGCTCAACGTATCCCATGAGCGCGGCAAGTGCGGTCATGAGCCCGAGATATGCTATTTTTCCAGTATTATGATCTGCGCCCATATCAACCTGCGATTGCATCCGGAGCGGTCTGACCCGTTCCTTCGATTTTCAGTATGATTTTGTTCGGCAGACAGACTATGGCTCCGCCTGAACGCCCTATTTCCGCGGAATGGACGCAGAGTCTGTCGGGACAATCCGATTCTGTCATGGAGACACGCTCATTCCGGATCCGGCAGACCGCGTGATCCCCTATCCGGATTTCAGCATCGAGGCTCAGATCATAACGTCCGAACTCCTCTCCATCCAGCGTGATGACGAGCTCCGCGCGGCCCGCGATGCTTTTGGTGGTGTTCACGTATAACAGAATGCCGGCAAGGAGCAGAATCGCTCCTGCGAGGACAAAATCAGCGCGCTTCATACCGCGTTGCCCTCTGCGTCTCTTAATATGCCGTCATCGGCGACATAAAGCAGCTCCGGTGCATTTTCTTCAGTAAAGAGCTGAGACATGATGTCACGGATCCTGTCTTTTCCGACGAGCAGGGCGCATGTCGCCAGAGCGTCACAGTAAGCGTCGT
>CADBRO010000211.1 GCA_902797075.1 uncultured Lachnospiraceae bacterium | reverse complement strand
GGCACACCCATGGCTTTTGAAGAAAGCGGCATAAGTATCGACTTCGAGGATGTTCTGAACGATTCAGAATACCTTGTTGATCTGTCGGAAGCCGGCATAATCAGCCATAGTCCCTTTGTTTCATTCTTTTATCTGAGCGGTTATACCCTGCCGAAGGAAATCCTGTATAAACTGAACGAACAGTATCAGAATGCGGACGAAGAGACAAAGGCCGGTATCAGCAATATCATGGCAGAAACGTATGTCGACGTAGCGCTCGTCATCGTAACGGATGAAGAAAATCCGGATGCTGCGGTTGACATGGTGTTTAATACTACTCCGGAAGGTCTGGAAGTCACCGAAATAGGCGAAGCGGAAGGTTATCACTATTATGAAGTTCTGCTGCCTGTACGTGAGACGACGGTCAACAGCGATGTGTCAGCTGAAGTCGGAATCGACGCGGAAGAATTGCGTACGAAGGCAGAAGCGGGGAATGCCTATATGGAGCAGCTCCGTAATGTTTTCGACGAACGGCTGAAAACTGCCAAACTGCAGGCTCCTGAAGATCCCGCCGCAGAACTCATCGGTCAGACAATGAGCTTTGAAACCACAGATATCGATGGAAATCCGGTTACGAGTGACGAATTGTTCCGGGACAATAAGTTCACCATGGTCAACGTCTGGGGAACGTGGTGCATTAATTGCGTGGGTGAGATGCAGGAACTCACGGAGCTTCATACCATGCTTAAGGAACAGGGCTGCGGAATCGTGGGAATAGAGTGGGAGAGTCAGCCGATCGAAACGATGGTGGATGAAATCCACGCATTTATGGAAGAAAAAGGAATCAACTATCCGAATGTGGTTATGCCTGAAGGCAATGTGATTTTAGATCAGGTTACCGCATTCCCGACTACCTACTTTGTGGACGGAACGGGCAAAATTCTGACCCATTTTGTCGTCGGGGCAAATGTTGAAGAGTACAAACGGACCATCGAGATGCTTCTTGCGGATGAGGAAAAGACTGCAGAGACCAACTCCGGCTCCGGAGCAGAACTGATTAACAGCGGTTCGTACCGCGTTGTTGTCTGCGACAAAGACGGCAGCCCCGTCGAAGGAGTGCTCATCCAGTTCTGCGACGATGCCACCTGCCAATTCCAGCCGACGGATGAAAACGGTACGGCTGTTTTTGAAGCTGGGGAGCAAAAGGCTTACGAGGTGCACGTACTCCAGGTGCCGGAAGGATTCGCGCCGGACGAGAAGGTATATGCAGCGGAGGATGCTTCCTCGGACGTGAATATTGTCCTTGAAAAAGCCGCATAACAGGCAATATGAGGTAATGAAATTGACAAAAAGGAAGGCTTACCTGTGGCTGCAGGCTGCGGTCTGCATCGTTTTAGCTGCATATCTGTCCTTTTCGGCGATAAAGACCTACCGGGAGGGTTCTGTTCGGAAAGCGGAGCACCCCATGGAAAGCATCTATGTGCCGGAGGAAACGGCTGAAATAGCAGTAAAAATCGCACCGCTTTTCTTCGCGGGCATAGGACTTATGATCGCGGGAATCGTGCTTGGCGTAAAGGATGAAAGCGCAGGGCAACCGGTGAAGGACGTGTCCTTCGAACGGGATCTTCTGACGGCGCGGATTGCTCATCCGAGCAGGGCTATGCTCGATGAACAGCGTACGCAAAAAAGACTCCGGCTGACAGGCCGGATCCTTTTCGTGCTGTGCATGATTCCTTTGCTGGTTTACCTCCTCGATGCGGGGCATTTTCCGCAAAATGACCCGGAGGCGATGTTCTTCGGACTCATCCGGGTTTTGCTGCCTTGGACTTCTGTGGGAATCGGCGCGCTGATGGTGACATCCGCACTGCAGAAGAAGAGTATGCTGCGCGAAATTCAGGCGGCGGAGGAAGCTCTGAAGACTGAAAAGAAGGCCGGCAGGACGGAGGTTTCACAAAATGCCAGTCTGCCAAAGAGAAAAGCAGTTCTTCAGGTAATTGTCATTATTGCAGCAGCTGCCTTTATCATCGCAGGAACACTGAACGGAAGCGCCCGGGACGTGCTGTACAAGGCGGTTACTATCTGTACGGAGTGTATTGGCCTTGGATAATTCTATGAAAACCGGCCCGCGGCTGATGCAAAGGCCGATGACCCGGCGTCTTGTTCAGCTGTATTCGGCTCTTTTGCACAATGCCTATATCAAGGGGTTCATCGACGGCAGGATCTATACAGGCAGCGCCAAGTATGCCTGTGTCCCCGGCTTAAACTGTTATTCCTGTCCCGGCGCGGTGGGATCCTGTCCGCTTGGTTCCATACAGAACGCGCTGGCGTCTGCCGGACACCGCGCGCCTTGGTACGTGCTCGGTATTGTGCTGCTCTTCGGTGTGGTTCTTGGCCGGACGATCTGCGGATGGCTCTGTCCGCTGGGACTAATGCAGGAACTGCTGCACAGGATACCGACCCCGAAGATCAGAAAGAGTATCTATACGCGGGCTTTATCATGGCTTAAGTACGTCATCCTGGGGGTATTTGTGATCGCTGTGCCCCTTTGGTACGGACTGCGCTGGCAGATCCCTCTGCCGGCCTTCTGCAAATATATTTGTCCGGCCGGAACCTCCGAGGGTGCGATTGGTCATCTGGCCAATCCGGCAAATGTTTCTTATTACAGCATGCTGGGCGCACTGTTTACCCGCAAGTTCGTTATTATGCTGGTGATTGTTCTTGCCTGCATTTTCTGCTATCGGAGCTTCTGCCGCTTTATCTGCCCGCTGGGGGCGATCTACGGCTTGTTTAACCGCTTTTGCGTCATCGGCATACAGGTGGACGAAAGGAGCTGCAGCAGCTGCGGCGCCTGTGTAAGCCATTGCGGTATGGACGTGCTCCGCGCGGGAGATCACGAATGCATTCACTGCGGTAAATGCATGGATGTCTGCAGCCGGGGAGCGATTTCCCTGAAAGCCGGAAGCATTACCCTGAAGGCTCCGGAGGCGGGAAGGACGGGAGATAAACCGGGTGCATCGGCCGGCAGCGGCAGGCGGGGAAGAATCCTTTGGGGAGCCGCGCTGGCAGTACTGTGCTTTGCACTTGTATGGTTTAATTTTCTGGATCCGGCAGCCGCAAAAGCGGATGTTGTGGCTGAAGACTATGGAAGCGATGCGCCGGTCGGTCATGAGATCGGTCAGCAGCTCGCAGATTTTACGCTGGAATGCTATGACGGCTCACGTTTCCATCTGGCGGATACGCGCGGCAGGATAACCTTCATCAACTTCTGGGCGACTTACTGTACGCCCTGCATCCATGAACTGCCTTATTTCAGTGATCTCTGTAAAGAACACGGGGATGATATTGCCGTGATCGCCGTGCACGCCAAACTGGTAACGGAGGATCCTGCTGCGTTTCTTGCGGATAAGGATTTTGCGATGCCCTTTGCCACGGACACGGACAACGAGGTGATGAATATCGTCGGAGGCACAGGAACGCTTCCTCAGACGATTGTCCTCAACAGGAAAGGCGAGGTCGTCTATAATAAAGTCGGTTCCGTCACTCCGGAGGTGCTGGCGGCGCTCTTCGAAGAAGCGGATCAGTAACAGAAAGTTCCGGATACATCGTGCTGACCGGGTATGGAGAAAGGAGAAAGAAATCAGATGGAAGGAGTACTGTCGGGTGGTGGTTTCAATATTCTGAATTTCTTTACGCTGCTGCTGGCAGGATACACGATCGATCAGCCGTTTTTTCTCATCACGGAAATGATTTACATGGCCGGCACCTGGAAAATACTGCAAAAATCCGGGATCCGCGGTTTTTGGGCGCTGATTCCGGGCGCCAGGGAATACCAGCTGTCCAGATGCGCCGGACGTGAGCCTGAAGGACGCGCGCTTTCTGTGGCGGCCTTTCTGCTCAGGCTGCAAAGAGTTCTGGGACCGGCGCTTTTGATCCTGCTGCTGGGTTCTATGCCGTCCGCGACAGCCGAAGGCATCGTGATAGTCATTGAACTTGCAGTCTCGATGGTAGTCATTGTTTACTCCATCCGTATTTACGCAGGGCTGATCGAGGTCTATGGACGCAGAAAGCGCTGGATGTGGCTCTGGATTCTCGCTGAATGGATCCCTGCCCTGATCTGGGGATTCGGGAAAGAATACCAGCCGGCATGGCAGGTGGAAGACTTCAGGGCAGAGATGGAAAAGCTCGCTCATCAGGGAAGCGCGGCTGCTATGAAAGAGGGACTGACCGTTAACCTGACAGAACGGACAGTAACCGAGTTTTTCCAAAAGAAAACACTCCTGCGCGATATACATATGTCGATTCCCAGCGGACACATGGTGCTGCTTCTTGGCGGTTCCGGAGCCGGTAAGACAACCTTTATCAATGCCGTCAACGGGTATGAGAAGGCGAAGGCTGAAGTTCTGCTGAACGGGATGAACATGTATACGCAGTACAAAAAGATGCAGTATGAGGTTGGATTTGTGCCGCAGCAGGAGATGATGTCCGGCAAGGATACAGTCCTCAGTACACTTCTTGACGCGGCAAAGCTTCGCCTTCCCCAGGATGTTCCGGCGTCCGTACGCCGGCAGCGGGTGGATGAGGTGATGGATATCTTCGGCCTGAAACCTGTACAGAACAATCTCGTGGAAAAGCTTTCCGGCGGTCAGAAAAAACGCCTTTCAATTTCGATCGAGTTTATAAGCAATCCTTCGTTGTTTATTCTTGATGAACCTGATTCCGGGCTGGACGGAGTGATGGCGCGGGAACTGTTTGTGCAGCTGCGTAAAATTGCAGATACAGGCAAGATCGTCATAGTTATTACCCATACGCCGGACAGAGTGATTGATTTGTTCGACGATGTTATTGTACTTGCCAAAGACAGCGCCCGCACCGGACGGCTGGCGTGGTACGGAAGCGTTGAAGGTGCCAGAGAGTTCTTCGGACGTGACAAGATGGAAGAAATTGTCAAATCCGTCAATCAGAAAGAAGAGGGCGGCGACGGACTGGCAGACGAATTTGTACAAAAATACAGGGAGGTGCAGTATGCCTGAACTCGGCATCAGGAGAACCGCAAAGGAGTCAAAGAAAGAGAAGATTTCGGTGCGGCACAGGGGGCGCGGTGCACAGGTCTGGATTTATCTTGGGAAGCTGCTGCGCATGTTCGTTTATCAGAATGACTGGAAGGTGATCCCCATGTCAGCGCTGATCGCGGGCCTTGTTGGTCTGGTGATCCGAAGAAGAATGTTCCTCAATATGGAGGGCACGCTGATGGGATCTTTTGCCCTTGTATGCGTGTGCGTCTGGAACGGATGCTTTAATTCGATACAGGTGGTCTGCCGCGAGCGCGATGTCATCAAGCGTCAGCACCGTTCCGGTATGCATATTTCGTCTTACGTCGTATCCCATATGATCTATCAGGCGATGATCTGTCTTATACAGACAATAATCACCCTTTATCTTACGAATATGATCGGCGTCAAGTATCCTTCCCGGGGGATATTTACTCCCTGGATGATCGCAGATCTGGGGATCTCGATGATGCTTATTACGTATTCTTCGGACATGCTCTCGCTGTGGATCTCTTCACTCGCAAGGAGCGCGACTACAGCCATGACGATCATGCCCTTTGTGCTGATCTTCCAGCTTGTATTTTCCGGAGGAATGCTCTCTCTTCCGGAATGGTCGGAGCCAATGACCTGGTTCACCATTTCCAATCCGGGACTAAAGGTGATTGCGGCGCAGGCTGACGTCAACAGCCGTCCGTTCGTCACCATTTCCAATATTCTTGGCAAGATGAAAGACAGCGAGATCGAGATAAACACGAAAGCAGGAAATGTGCTCGGCATCCTGGAAAATACCGACGATCCCGAACTGAAGCTGATTCTTGAAGAACTGCAGAAAGATCCCGGTATGCAGCCGCTTCTTGAGCAGGATGTGCATCTGAAAACCACGGTGGGAGAAGTACTGAGAATCGCCGGAGAAGACGAGGTAAAGGGCACGATTGAACAGAAAGCTGCCGAGGCGAGTTATGTTGCGGCTTACGAGCATACGGGGAAAAACATACGCGGATACTGGGTGCGTCTGGCAGGTTTTGCCTTCCTCTTTGCACTGCTGTCAATGATTACGCTGGAGTTTATTGATAAGGATAAGCGCTGACGGCTGTCCGCGCCATGTGCAAGGAGCGGATTACCTTTAAGAGCTTGTTCCGCAACATATAACTGCAAGCAACGAAGGAGGAACAGTTGGAAAAGCTGGATCATTCATCTTCGTCAACTCTGACAAGAAGTCTTTCAGCCGGAGGCGCCTGGGCTTTTTCTGTCGGTACAAGTATAGGGTGGGGCGCACTCGTGGTTACCAACAACGCATATCTTAAGCAGGGGGGACCTGTC
>CADBRO010000210.1 GCA_902797075.1 uncultured Lachnospiraceae bacterium | reverse complement strand
GCCGGTGCAAACACTGCCTCCGGCGCTGAAATCACGGGAACCGGAAGCACTTCCGGTTCCTCAACTGCTGCATTTTCCGATGACGCTGCCGGATCCTCAGTAAGCTCCGGCATGGATTCCTGCAGACCCGGTACAGCCGGTACTACAGGAACTGCCGGCATCTCTGCCTGTGAAGCGGGGGCTTCAATTGCCGGAATCGCCGATTCGGTCTGTGACGCCGTGGAATCCGTTCCCGGATCCATGACTTCCTCAACGATTGTCACCGCTGATTCAGCTCCGGACATCACCTGTTCCGCGATGCTCTCCGCCATGCTCTCCACCGTGGAATCCGCGGCGACTGCTGCCGGTTCGGGAACCGGTGCGTCTCCCTTCGCAGTAAAGCCGAAATCTTCAACGGTGCATCCGAGCTCCGGATGATACTCAAGGAACGATCTGAACTCTTCGAAGCAGCCCTTCACGCCGCTCGTAAAGAGGGCCTGCATCTTGTCATTGACTTCCATGCCCTCAAGATTCGTCTCAAATGACTCGGCGGTAATCTGCGCGCCTCTCTGGTACTCCGGAAGAGCGACTGTGCTGCGCATGGTGGAAGTAACCGGATATCCGAAGATCTCAACCTGGTTATCCTGCACAACTTCCGCAGTCTCGATATTTCCGTAGCCGAGGTTCATATATGTCGTGTAGTTGACGTCAACATCCACGCTTTCGACGTTCACGGCGTCTCTGTAGCAAAGTACCAGATCATCGCCGAAGGTACCCAGTGCAAATGTTCTCTCGTCGTCGACATCCCGGATCTTCGCGACCGTAACGCCATTTTCATCCTCAGTACTGCTTGAACGGATGTAATTCGCGACTGCGTCGATGGACTCCTTCTGAATGTCGATCAGGTCCTTAACGCCGACAGTACAGACGTCCGTAATTCCGTTATTCGTCGTAACCGTAATCTCGCACTGTCCGCTTCCGATTGCGGTGACCACGCCTTCTTCACTGACGGACGCGACTGCGTCGTTCGAGCTTGCCCAGGTCACGCTCTTATTCTTTGTCGTCTCCGGAAGGATCTCAAATGAAAGCGCAGAAGTATCGCCGACGATCAGGTCGAGTGATTTTTCCGCGAGATGAATCTCATGGGCCACATAGTGCTTGTTGTAATACCGGAATCCGAGCCATACCGCGATTGCCGCCGCGATCAGGGCGATCAGCAGAATAATCGGCCAAAGTTTCCTTTTCTTCGGTTCTACCGGCGGCGCTGCCTCCTCCGGACCCTCTGCAGTCTCTGAAGTCTCAGTCGTCTCTCCGCTTTCGGCACCGCTGCTGACGCGCGTACCGCAGTTCGGGCAGACCTTCACATCTTCTTCCAAGTCAAATCCGCATTCAGGACACTTCATATGTATTCCCTCTTAAATTTGAAAATTGTTTATACAGAATTATTATCGCATAATTTCGCCAATAACTCTATAAAATATTCCCACACGCAAAAAAAATTACCGATTTCTAAACATCTCCCCTAAAAAGAGGAGTGCCCCGGCAGTTTCCTGCCGGGGCGATTATTATGAAAAATCGCTGTGAGCTATGCTCACGATGTCTGCATCATTTTAATGATGGACGCTTTTGTTATTATCATTCTAGCATCTTTTACAATAAAAAGCACGTATTGTTTTCGGCATTTCCACAATTTTGTCTGGTTTTAATTAAAGAATACGAGCTTGTTTGTGAGTATTGCACAAACAAGCTCGTAATGTCATTTTTATTTATATATTGCCTGTAAAAACCGGGCGATTCCGCGTTCCGCGATTCCGAACGCCTGAAGGTCCAGACCGCTTTTCTTCGCCTTTTCAAAAATGCCCTGCACCTGGTCGATCACAAGCCTTGCATCCAGCCTCAGTTCCTCAAGTCCCGTCATGATTCCTGCCAGTTCTTCCGCCTCCTCTTCGGAAAGAGAAAGGCCGATCTGTTCGGCGACCTCGAGGACCGCTGTGAGGATCGCTTCAGGATCCGTCGTTCCGTTCATAAGGACGATCTGTTTGACCGCCGCCACGAGCTGAGCCGTCTTTTCGGGATTTCCCGTCGTCATGGCAATCGCGGAAGATACGTTCAGCTCTCTCGCTGCCAGATTTATAATCTGCGGATCAAGCGCGTGTCCGTTCATCTTGGACCAGGCAGCCGCTGTTGATACCAGTGCTGCAGTTCCGGGCACCGGAACCGGCGAAGCCGCCATCACATCCACGTCGTGAAGCCCGCAGGTAACAAGCGCATTTTCGAACATTTCGGAAGTCACATACATGATATTATGCGTCGATACGCGGACTCCGCTTCCGCGCTTCAGCCTGACAACCTTGCAGGCCGTGACCGCTCCTGATCCCGGATCCGCTGCATCTCCGAGATAACGGCTCTCCTCATCCGTCGTAAGAGAGATCATCGTATCCTCGTTGATCTTGTCCTCCGGAACCTCCAGAATCCGGATCATCTTATCCGCCTGCTCTGAAGTAAGGTCCGCACCTATGGAAATATACGGCTGGTCAAACTCCGCAAGCGCGGCGACCGGTGAAAGCACTGTCGTCAGCATGGTGCATGCAGCAACCAGCAGCGCAATCTTTCCGTATTTCATGCAGTTCGTCCTCCTTTCAGCTGTCTGTGCCCGCCCCCGGTGAAATTCCGGATTGAGTTTATCGCTTGTTACATTTACCCCATTTTTATAGTCAACGGCTATTATATCGCACGGCACGGAAAAAGCAAGTGAATATCCATTAAATATTTCTAAAATATTACATTTTCATGACATTGCACAATGCGTCCGTGAGCGCGGCGAAATCGGAAAGAGGCAGCGTCTCTCCGCGGACGTCTGCGGGAATCCCGGCCATTTCCATGGCTTTTTCCGCCATTTCCTTTGTCATCTGCGGACCGAGGCCGCTTAACAAACCGTTGACCAGCTTTTTCCGTCTCTGGTTAAATGACGCCCTTATCACCGAAAACATCATCTTCTCATCCGCGACAGATACGGGCGGCGTCTCATACCGCTCAAGGTGAATCACCGAGCTGGTCACCCCGGGCTGCGGAATAAATGAGGACGGCGCCACGTCGCGGACATAAACCGGCTTCGCGTAATACTGCACCGCCAGAGTCAGCGCGCCGTACGCCTTTGTCCCGGGCTGCGCCTGCATCCGTTCCGCGACCTCCTTCTGAACCATAAATGTCATTCCCGAAATGGGGGCTCCGGAGGTCAGAAGCATCAAAATGATCGGCGTCGTGATGTAATACGGCAGATTCGCAGCGACCTTGATCGGCTT
>CADBRO010000209.1 GCA_902797075.1 uncultured Lachnospiraceae bacterium | reverse complement strand
CTCCGCTTTCTGCCCTTTTCTCATTTAGGGGGAAGTCAGCCATTTTACAGTATAATTCTCCCCCATTCCTTTTCCAGTATTGATAATGTACTGCTCGAGCAGCTTCTTCGCGTTCTCCTTCGCCCGGTCAAGGAGCATCTGGTCCTTCTCCGCCTCCTGCTTCATATTGGCCTGAGCTTCCGCAAATGCCGCCGTCATCTCTTCCGCCGTCACCTCTGTGAACCATCCTGTTTCGATCAGAGGATCCGAGAGCGACTCTTTGTCCGCAGTCACATTTTTCACAGTGGCATCCGGCACATACACCTCAACGGTTCCGTCCGCCGAAGGCTCGTGAATCACGATCTTGCCGGCGTCGACAACCAGCTCCACAATTCCGCTGTACTCCATCCACATCTTCTTGGCGCCGACCTGTGCCACACCGTATCTGAAGATCGCATCCGCTTCTTTCTCGAACACAGCTACATTGTGATAGAAGCTTCTTAGCGTCGCGAGTTCGCAGATCGTCTTTACCGAGGACTGCTCTGTGATGACAGCGGCCTGTGCCTTCTTGTCAGGGAAAAACATTTCTTTCGCCTGCCATCCGGCCAGAACAAAGAATACGATTCCGACAAGGCTTAAGAGGACAGCCGATATGCTTACCCGGGAGCGCTTTTTTTGATTTTTACTGCCATTCCCCATGCTTTCACCTCGATCCCATTTTCACTGATATGCGCTTCTTCACTCATTATCTGAAGATTACTCGAAGCCTGCCGCATTTTGCGGCACCCGCACCTGAATCGCAGTTCATGAGCTCCACTTGAGGATATACCCCTTAGGGGTCAGGATCGGGTAAAGCAGTCCCTCAATGGATGTTTTCAGGTTCTCCTCCGCTGCCGTCATCAGCTCACCGGTCGCCAGCGCCTCATTCCGGGCGTCCTCCTCGCACCAGGTCAGCATTTCCGCAAGTTCAATCTTCGCCTTCTCAGGCATGACCAGCATAGAGTCCTCATCAACCACACTTGTGGTAATGGAAATATCCGGCAGCTTTGCGGTGACAGTTTTCTCATCATAGTTCACGTCAAAGGAAACTTTGCTCATGTCGATGCCGGCCTTCACAACAGCGCTGTAACAGATGTGGCACAGAACGTCCTTTTTTTCCTCATCTTTGTAGACATCGGCGATGCCGCGGTAGCGGAATTCCGCCGTTGAGAGTTCGGCGATATCAATCGTATCCGTAAGCGCTGCAGAGGTAATGATCGTTGTTTTCCCTTCCCCGTTCAGATACCCGCATCCAAAAACCGCAAGACAGGATATCAGCCCGGCAAAAAGAAGGATAAACGGCACTGCGCTTTTTTTATGTTTTTTTCCTCCGGCCATAAGAACCTTCCTCCCGGAATGCGGATTCCGAATGTGACTCATTATTTATTGATACATCAATTATAGTATAGCAGGAGGGCGGCAAGCAAGACCGATGCCCGGCACTCTCATTTTCGAGAGCACCGGGCACCTTCTCAATTTGCAGATCTTTTGTTTTTTACTGGTTGCTCTTGTTTCCGCCGAGATCCAGCTTGAGAACCTCAACCATGTATTTGGCAGCCGTATCACCGAACATGATATCCGGATAGCCGGGCTGAGCCTTAACAAACTTGAAGAAGTCCTTCATGACGTCTTCTTTATTCAGAAGTTCATCGCGGAACAGGGCGTTGAAGCCAAGGCTCGGATTCAGCGCATCCTCCGCCAGCTTCTGATACACCTTGAGCTCATCATAGGAGAAGTCATCCTTTGCTGCGCAGCCCGCGATTACGTTCGCAGCGATCATGCCGCCGGTCATCGCGGACGGGATACCGTAGTCAAATGCGCACTCGGACGCACCGATGGCATCGCCGATGGCGATCGCGCCGGGAACGACGCCGTTGCCGAGCTTACGGCAGCCCGGGAGTCTCCAGCCGCGGAACTTGTCGATCAGGGTAGCATTTTTCAGTCTTTCCTGGCCGAATCTGGTGTTGTCGCGCCAGTACTCATAGAATTCCATCGCGGACAGACCGCTGTCACGCAGCGCATCCTCGTTGATGGTGAGTCCGAGAACCGCCTGCTTTCCGCCGTAGTGCGGATTCAGCCATGTGGTGCAGATGGGGCTCCATCCCTTCAGTCCCTTCGGGACGTAATATTCTTCCGCCATATTCGGAGCCAGTCCTTCTACGCCGTCGACATAGGCACGGAAAGCGTAAACCGTCAGATCGGAAGGATCCGGGAAGAGCCCGAGCTGTCTGGACAGTTCGCTGTGGGCGCCATTTGCAATAATGGTGACGTCCGCCTCGATATCCATCTCGGTGTTATGATACAGGCCGTGGACGCCCTTCACGACGCCCTTCCTCATGATGAGGCTGGTCGCTTCATAGTTCTCCATGAAGTCCGCGCCCATCCGGATTGCCGCCCGGCGGATCTGGTCATCCGTGAAACGGCGCGTCGCAATCATGGCCGGCTCGGTCTTCATGTCTACATAGTCTTCGTCGCGGTCAATCAGACGGAACTCCGTGATGGAGCAGGCCTGGTATTTCATCATCTCGTCATATGCACCCATCTCTTTCAGCATGGGATACAGCGCCGGGACATAGACGCCGCCGCAGATCTTGTCGCGGGGCCAGGTTTCCTTATCGACGAAAAGGACATCGACGCCAAGCTTTGCCAGGTAATATGCTGCTGTGCTTCCTCCGGGACCGGCGCCGACAACAAGTACTGTTCTTTTGATCTTATTCATCTTCCAGTCCTCCTTACTTCTTCACCATGGAAATGACGTCGCCCTGCGGACAGAGTTTCTGGCAGATGCCGCAGCCGATACATTTCTCCTGATCGATCAGCGCGTAACCGCAGCCGAGGCAGCGAAGCTCTTCCTGATATACCTGCTTTGCGGTGTAGGTAATCTCCACGTCGTCAAAGTTCTTCAGACGATCCTCTGCGTCCTGCATCGGACGTTCATGACGACGGGTCTTGCGGCGGTTGCACGGATACAGCTTCTCTTCCTTCGGAGCCGCGACAAGCTTGTGGCCGATCCGGCTGTTGCGGAGTACTCTTTCCTGAATCGCTGCATCCACGTCAAAGGCAGCGTTGCGGCCGCTTGCCAGCGCGTCGATGACAGAGCAGGGGCCTCCCGCGATATCGCCCGCGTAGAAGACGGTCTCTCCGTCAGCTTCCGGGAAAATGGGATCAGAATACTGGCCGATTGCTACGATACAGAAGTCAGTCGGGATGTGCAGAATATCTTCTTCGCTGGTTTCGAAGCTGATCTTGCCGTTCTCATCCTTTTCAAATTTCGTAACCTTGGCAAAGTCAATGCCTTCGAGGGTATTGATGCGGCCGGTATAAGCCTTCGGGCTGTATCCTTCGACGAATACAACGCCTTCCTCGGCAGCCTCATCCTTCTCCCACTTATGCGCCGGCACGTCGTCTCCGGACTCAAGGCAGACCACTGTGACCTTCTTCGCGCCGAGGCGGAGAGCCGTACGGGCGGTATCCATGGCTACAGAGCCGCCACCGATGACGATACCTTCCTTGTCTTCAACCACGAAGTTCTGGTGAGGCATACGGCAGGTTTCCTGGTCATTGTTTGCGAAATCCATAAACTGGATTGCAGTGTAAACAGCGTCATAGTTCCATTTCGGAACCCATGTGATCTCTTTGCCGTGCGGTGTACCTGCAGCGACTACGATTGCATCGTATTCTTTCTGCAGTTCCGCGATCTGCTTCTTTCCAAGAGGAGCGCTGCACTGAATTTCAAGACCGGCTTCCTCGAGCTTCTTGATATCCTTACGGACGTCTTCG
>CADBRO010000208.1 GCA_902797075.1 uncultured Lachnospiraceae bacterium | reverse complement strand
GAGTTATCGAAGTGGTCATAACGAGCCGCACTCGAAATGCGGTCGTCCGTTTACGGGCGCGAGGGTTCGAATCCCTCACTCTCCGCTCAAAGAAGAATCCCGGAAATACGCGAAAAGTCGAACAAACCGCGTAAATCCGGGACTTTTTTGTTCTTTAGGTATTCCGAGATGTCGGAACTATGATACGGATAATCGGAAGTTTTTGATTACAAAATGATTACAATTACGGAAGTGATTACAAAAATGATTACAAAAATTACCGATTGCCGAGCAGGGAAGAGACTGCAGCGCCTGCCTTATTTTTTGCCATGCTGTGACGATAGACGGAACGCATGACGCTGGCGGTTTTCCACCCGCCTCCGGCCAGTATGTCCGCTTCCGGAACTCCGTGCGCGTGGCAATAAGAAGCGAAGAAGTGTCTGCAGTCATGGAGCCGGTACGGTGGAAACTTATACTTACGTAGGAACTTACGTAGGGCGGTATTAAGACCGTTCGGCGAGTATGGGCATACCTTGCCTTGCCGGCGGATCGTCTCCGCGAGATGGTGCGGAAGCTGTACGAAGCGGTTCGAGGTGTCGGTTTTTGCTGACAGGTTAACCTTAGTTCCTCCGCCATAAATCGGGACGCGGGACTTGTGGACATGAATAATATCATCCTCTGACAGGTCCGAGAGTTCCAGGGCGCAGATTTCTCCTCTGCGGAGTCCGAGTGTAGCAAGCTGAAACGGTACTTCAAGCGGATCGCCATGCAGTAAGCACAGAATCATCTTGATTTCACCCTCCGAGTAGATCGGGCGGTCGATCACCGGAGCTTTCGGGATCATGACGTTCACTGGTGTGCACCCTGATTCGATCAGGACGGAATTGATCAAGCCGACCCAGTTACGGATTGTTTTAGAGGAATAGTTTTCCGTCACGAGCTTGTCGATGAGATTCTGCACGTCAGCAGATGTAATAGATGCCACTGATTTTGAGCAGAATGCGTCAAATTTGGACGAAAGAGCTTTCTGGATGGATTTATACCCTCGAATGGTTGAAACGCTCCTGAATGGCTCTCTGGCGGCTATGTACCGCTCAAGAGCATCACGGAAGAGGTGGGAGCTCATAAAGATTCGGGCATTTGATAAAATGTCTGAAACGGAAGCAGTCAGCTTTGCTTTGCTATCTGCTGTGATGCGCTTTGTGATCGGCTTACCAGACGGATCGCGTCCGAGATAAACAACTGTGCTGTACTTGCCTTTTTTCGTTACTGTGATCTTCATGTCTATCCCTCCGTCAAATGCGTTGCTTAATAAGCTCCGGCGGGATATAATGATTCTGTTGGGGAATCTGTCTATCCTTTGCCGGAGCAGGTTTCTAATGACCGTCTGACGCATGGGCCGCGTCGGGCGGTTATTTTTTTATTTACAGCCCTAACAGCTGACGTTTTTTCGCTTCATAATCCTTTTCTGTTATAAGACCATCCTTCACTAACTGCTGATAATACTCCAGATGTGATGCTATATCAGTATCGTATGGAGTAGTGCGATCTTGCTTCTGCCTTCCGCCTGATTTGATCCGGTCTAATGTCTCATGGATTGCTGTATTGATGCTTTCACCAGTAGCTTTATCTACAGCGACATTAAAACGCTCTTTCATTGTATCGACTGTGATGATTCCGAATACCATGCCAGTCGTGAAAGTAATATCGTTGATATTATCCAATGATACAGTCTGGAAATTCGAGCCGATCACTTTTTTCTGTGCCATCATGATCCGTTTATTTGTAATCGCATAAGCATAATTATTATCGTGTTTTGTTGCGGATTGATAATTATGCAGTCCAATAAAAACCAGTTCGACGGATTCATCTGCCTGCAAATTGTTGGCGATGATCTCGAAGTGTTTTAACGAGTTATGTTCGTTGAAACCTCTTCCGAAATTGTTGGCTTTACAATATGCGTACATTTCTTTCGCTGTTCTCATTCTGTCCCCTCCTTCATGTGAGCTCTCGCTTCTATTTCTTGAACGTCTTCACGCTCAAAGTCCCCATTGATGCAGTGATTCAGCGCGTGCCGGTACGCTTTTAACTTCTCCTCATCCGGCAGATTCTCATTGATATAAATTGTGTAATCATTTTCATATCCTGGCGTGACTGCCTCGTGGATCCCGTCCGGAAACGGCACCATGTATACGTAATAATCACTCAATTATTACCCTTCAACCTCCTTAGCATCTCGGCGGCATAAAGCAGATTCTCGGATGTCGAGCCTTCAGCCGCGTCAAAGAGGATTCTGTAATTCACATCGCTGAACACCTTT
>CADBRO010000207.1 GCA_902797075.1 uncultured Lachnospiraceae bacterium | reverse complement strand
GGCTACGGCACGGTCGGCGGCATCCGCATCAACGAGAACTGCGAAGTCTGCGACGAAGATTACGATCCGATCCCGGGTCTCTATGCTGCCGGCGCTGATGCCTGCAACATCTATGATGACAGCTACATGTTCCTGCTTCCGGGCAACTCCATGGGCTTTGCGGTCAACTCCGGCCGTATCGCAGGTATGGAAGCAGCGGAATACATCGACGGCGAAGACGACTGATCAGTCAGTACGAAAATGTTCCGGAGAGAAAAGAACTCCGGGAAACCAAGTTATAAACCAGTAAGCACGGAGGGAAAAAGCTATGGCTGTAATTACAGTTGATGGTGTCAGACTCGAAGTGCCGGATGGAAAGAATGTACTTGAATGTGCACTGGATGCGGGAATTTATATCCCGCATCTGTGCCATCATAAGGATCTTCTTCCGCTCGGCTCATGCCGCATGTGTATCGTCGAGGTTGAGGGCGAGGATAAACCGGTTCCGTCCTGCAAGCTTGCGGCTAAAGACGGAATGGTTATCAACACGCAGACGGAAGAGGTGAAGCGTCTCCGCATGCTTGCTCTTGAGCTTCTGCTCGCGGGCCATCCGGAAGACTGCTCCACATGTCCGAAGTACGGACACTGCGAGCTTCAGATGCTGATCCAGTATATCGGACCGAAGACCGGCCGTCTCAAGATGAGAACAAAGGGCTTCAAGGAAAATGGCGATAATCCGCTGATTCTTCATGACATGAACCGCTGCGTCCTCTGCGGACGCTGCGTCCGCGCCTGCGGTGATCTCCGCGGCGTCAATGTTCTTCAGTATCAGAAGAGAGAGGACCTGGAAGTCTTTACCGGAGCTCTTCATCAGAGACTCCTCAAAGACGCAAACTGCCGTTTCTGCCAGGCATGCGTTGAGGTATGTCCCACGGGAACGATCCGCGACAAGCTGGCAGATTCTGAGGCACTGAAAGAAGATGTGGTCGTTCCGTGCCGCAAGGGATGTCCTGCGCACATTGACGTGCCGCGCTACATCCGGTTTATCAATCAGGGCGATTATGCCGCGGCAAATGCGACGGTCCGTGAGAAGGTTCCGTTCCCGCACTGCCTCGGTTATATCTGCGTACACAGCTGCGAGCTTGAGTGCAAGCACAACTATCTCAACGAGCCGGTTTCCATCAGAAACCTCAAGAGATTTGCGGCTGAACACGACAACGGCGACTGGAAGAAACTGGCGTTCCATAAGCCGGCGACCGGCAAGAAAATCGCCGTGATCGGCGGCGGCCCTGCCGGACTGACTGCAGCATATTACGGAGCTAAGCTCGGACACGCAGTTACGGTATTTGACGAATCCGCAAAGCTCGGCGGCCAGCTCCGCTACGGAATTCCGTCCTATCGTCTGCCGAGAGAAGTGCTCGACAAGGAAATCGCCGATATCCTTGAAGCCGGCGATATCACCGTCAAGACCGGAACAAAGGTTGAAAATGCACCGAAGCTTCTTGAAGAAGGCTTTGACGCTGTGTTCGTAGCTGTCGGAACTCATCAGGGAGCGAGACTTCCGCTTCCGGGCAATGATCTCGAGGGCGTACAGGTCAACACGGACTTCCTCAGAGCATTTGAAGAAGGTACGGCAAAGGTCGGAGAACATGTCGTCATTCTCGGCGGCGGAAATGTCGCGATCGACTGCGCCGGCGCTGCGTTCAGACTCGGCGCAAAGACTGTCGATATGGCATGTCTTGAGGCATATGACGCGATGACGGCAACGGATGAGGAGCGCGCATGGGCTCTTGAGGAAGGCGTTGTTCTTCATAATTCCAAGACATTCCCGGAAATCCAGGGAGAAGACGGCCACGTGACCGGCGTCATGATCAAGAGCGTCGGCAACTTCCGCAAGGAAAACGGCCGAATGATGTTTGACATCCTGGAAGGCACTGAGGAAGTTCTTCCCTGCGATACGGTCATCTTCGCTACAGGCCAGAGACCGACCATCCCGATGGAGCCGGAAGCATTCGGTCTTGAACTGACTCACGGCAACTACGTCGCGGGCAAGGGTCCGGCCGGCGAGACATCCGTCAAGGGAATCTGGGCAGCGGGCGATTCGCTGACCGGAACGACTTCGGTTATCAAGGGCATCGCAGGAGCGAGAGAAGCCATTTCCGCAATTGATATTTATCTCGGCGGAGACGGAAACATCGACGAAAAGCTTGCTCCCGAGCAGGAGAAGAATCCGTACATCGGCATTATTCAGGGCTTCGGCGATCTTCCGCGTACAGAGCCGAAGGTTGTGCCGGCGCCGGAACGCGTGGACAACTGGAAGAGCTGCGGTCCGATGGATCAGGGCTTTGACGAGTCACTCGCGAGATGCGAATCAACCAGATGCCTGCAGTGCGACCTGAGACTGTGCATCTCCAGCCCGAGAACCTGGGGCGAATTCTCAAAGGAGGCGTGAGGCATGAAAGCTACAGTAGAAAATGCGAAACAGCTTGGATTTGCAGCGCTTCTTGAAAAAATTAAGGCAGCGGGCCTTGCGGAATACGGTCTCGTACCCGCTCCGCTCGATGAAAAGATCTACAGTGCCTGTGCGAAAGAGGGCGATGTGTATGTACATGCCGGACTTAATAACGCCGACGTGGACCGCGTGCTTCTCGCTCTTTTGAAGGATGATCCCGAGACGGTGCTTGCGGGCATCGCCGTTGCCGGAAACCTGGTCGGCGCCGCAGCGAAATTCCTTTATCTTCCGGAGGATGAGAAGGAACTGACGGATGCGGTCAAGCCGCTGGCGGAGGAGTATAAGATTGTCCTGGTAAACGATATCATCAATGTCAGGGAATCTGAGGGAGACCTGATTCTTCATATCGTGACGGCAAAGAATCTCGCGGATCTCGTGGACGGATGCTATGAGGCGGGCGTTCTCGTGGATACGGGCGACGGACTGAAGAAGACCGCCGCGGATACGAAGGTATCGGATCTTGTAAATCTTGATGGCGCGAAGGCGGTTTATCTCGGCTATCAGTGGTTTACGCCGGATGAGGCAAAGGAACTCACCGCAAAGGACGCGACCAGCGGACAGATCTGCGTGCTCACGGATAAGGAATGTATTGTCTGCGAGACACAGAAGAAGCTCCTCAAATACAGAAAAGCGAGCTGCGGCCGCTGCGTATTCTGCCGCGAAGGACTGATCCAGCTGGAGTATGAGCAGAAGGAAATCACGATGGCCCGCGGCAAAGGCGCGATGCTTGATCTTGCGAAGGAGATCGGAGAGCCGATGGCTTATTCGACGCTCTGCACCGTCGGTCAGGAATCCGCGAAGATCGCACTTTCGGCGATTGAGAAATTCGGAAGCGAATATGATGCGCACATCAAGAAGAACAAGTGCCCGGCAGGCGTCTGTGCGGCCTTTGTCCATATCTACATCGATCCGAATACGTGTACGGGCTGCGGCGAATGTATGGACGTATGTCCGGCGGACTGCATCGAAGGCAAGCCGAACTTCATCCATATGATCGACGAGTTCGAGTGCACGAAGTGCGGCAAGTGTATCGAGGCATGCGGGGACGAAGCAATCCAGATGACGTCCGGCAAGCTTCCGAAGCTTCCGAACAGACTTGTAAAGGTCGGAAAATTCAAGAAGCACTGATACGCGAAAGATAGTATAATAAAACAGAGTTATTTAGGAGCGCTCCGGGGTTATAACTCCGGGGCGCTTTGACATATGACACAGACGGTAAGATACAGGCAGTTAAGCGGATTGCGGCTTGCCTGTGACAATGCGCAATACGGTTTTCCCGGGGGAAAAACTATGCTGAAAGTACTGATTGCCGATGACGAGCAGCTGATCTGCAGCATGATTATAAAGATGATACCGTGGGATGAGATGGGGCTTACGGTTGCCGGCACCGCGGATAACGGGCTGGAAACGCTGGCTTTGATCAGGGAGAAGCATCCGGATATCGTGATTACGGATATACGGATGCCGGGCATCGACGGCCTTGAGATGATCAGGCAGGCGATGGAGATTGCTCCGGATACGGAATTCGTGATTATCAGCGGCTACAAGAATTTCGAATACGCGCATCAGGCGCTGACCATGGGAGTGCGCCATTATCTTCTGAAGCCGATTGACCGCACGGAGCTTCACGATGTGCTGGGCCGGATTATCCGAAGCAGGTCCGAAAATGAGGAAAAGCGGGAGGGAAGCGAAGAGCTTGCCGCCCGTAAGGAGAGCTACAAAAAGAATGCCCGGCTCCATTTTCTTAATTCCATCCTGCAGGAGACCAGTATGGAGGTGATGGAATCATCCGAACGGGAAACGGAAGATCTCGCGTTCAACAATAACCGGTATCTAGCATTTTTCGTGAAGGCGGACTGGACGGGAGAAGATGAGATCGCCCCGGGGATTCTTGACATTCTTCAGAGCGTCATCGAGCGCGAGGAGCAGGAGTGGGCGTGTGAATACGTGAATTCCCGCGTCCGAAGCGGAGTAATCTCCGTGATCAATTATCCGGAGGGGGCAAAGGAAGCGCACCCGGAGGACATGGAAACACTGTACACCAGGTGCCGCAAAGAGATGGACAAGTTCGCGGGCTATTCGGTTACCATCGGTATCGGCACGGAGAAGGGCAGAATCTCAGAGGTGCGGGAATCGATCGGGGAGGCGACCTGTGCGGTAAAATGCCGGATACGCAGGGGCGTCGGGCGTCTCATCTTCTATGATCAGCTGAGATATGACAAGGCGGAAAACATCTTCACGGCAGACAGAAAAAGGGGAAATGCCCGGGCAGTTGAATCCCTGGACGCGGAGGCAATCAAGAGCGATCTTCAGGAACTTCGGGAAATGCTTCATGAGAATCCCAGGTATTCTCCGCTCTGTGAGTTTGAACTCATAGAAAGCTTCAGGAATGTGATTCTCGAAGTGTGGGAGAACAATCAGATCGAGGAGAAGGTGAGAAACAGCTTTACCCTGGATACAGAGAATCTGATGGACCGGAGCATCACGGAGGCCCAGATGACCCAGCAGTTCGAGGATACGGTGGACCGCTATTTCAGGATGATTATCGCCGAGAGGCGGCGGAACGGGCAGGCGCCCGTCAGGGCGGCAAAAGCGTATCTGGCGGCTCATTTTATGGACAATCCGACTCTTGAGGAGGTTGCTGAAGCAGTGTCCATGAGCCCGTCATATATGAGTACGCTCTTTAAAAAAGAACTCGGGATCGGATTCAGCGAGTACCTGATCCAGCTGCGGTGCGAGGAGGCAAAGCGGCTGATGCGTGAAACCACGGATCCCATGTCACTGATTGCGGAAAAAGTCGGTTACCAGGACGCGAAGTATTTCAGCCGGATTTTCAGGAAGACTGTCGGAATCAAACCGAGCGAGTACCGGAAGCTGTACACATAGAATCGGAGGCGGCGATGACGATTGTTCTGATTATAGTATCGGTGTCCGCAGCGGCGTTTTGCGTGTATCTGCTGCTGTATGTCCAGAAAGTACAGAAGATTCTTCACCTTGTTCTTCCGGGACAGAGGCGCGGAAGCAGGATGGTTCCGCTCAAGGCGCTTGACATTATTTACAGGAACGCGGAAGTGCCGGAGCGGAACGAGGATTTATCCGGCATGAGGGACAGGGAGCGGGAACTGATGGAGACGAAGATGAAGTTCGCCCAGCTCCAGAACCAGATCAATCCGCATTTTCTTTATAATACGCTGGAGAATATCCGGGCGCGCGCGATCCTCGACGACAATGAGGTGATCGCGGATATGACGGAATCCCTATCCAGGTTTTTCCGCTATAACATCAGCAAGCGGTCGGATGTGGTGAAGCTTTCCGAGGAGCTTGACAATATCCGTACCTATATTCATATCCAGCAGTACCGGTTTTCCAATAAATTTGATTTTCAGGTTTATCTGCATGACGACGATCCCTCGGTGCTCGGCGCGATGATTCCGAAGATGACGCTGCAGCCGATCGTCGAAAACTCGATTTTCCATGGAATGGAAAATAAAATCGGAAAGGGACACATAGAGATTCATATTGAATCCGACGAAAAAAACGTGATCGTTCTTGTGGAGGATGACGGCGTCGGCATGAATCCGGAAAGCCTTGCGCGTCTTCAGGAAAGACTTGAGGCAGGGCCTGACGGGACCTGGGATACCGGGCATGGGAGCGACGGCATCGCCATGAGAAACGTGAATAACCGTCTCAAGCTGTTTTTCGGAGAGGAGTGCGGGATCCACGTATCCAGCACCGAGGGCGTCGGTACGGAAGTCGAACTGACTCTTCCGAAAAAATCAGAGGATCTGCCGTGAAACAGGGATTTCTTGAAATCGATGACCTGGTTCTTGAAGAGGAGGGAACGGTGCTTGACCGTTTCCATCTTCGAATGTTCCGAGGGGACTTTGTCGAGCTTCTCGGAACGGCAGGTTCGGGAAAAGCGGATCTCGCTGCTTTTTTTGCCGGGCGCATGCACATAAAAGAGGGCAGCGTCATGATCGGTTCCGGAAGGTACCGGAAAGGTGAGACGCTGCATGACGCGCAGATTCAGTGCCTTGGAGAAACACCGAGTCTTGCTCCTTCTTTGAGCGTCGCGGAGAACATCATGCTGCTCTCCGGAAAACGAATTGTGCGGGGCGTCATCCGGCACCGGGATCTCGAAACCCGGGTGAATTTTCTGCTTTCCGAATTCGGACTTGGCTTCAGGGCGGACACGCGGGTAAGCCATCTTACGGAAGGAGAAAAAAGAGCCGCAGAGCTGCTGCGGGCCGCCGAGAGCGGGATCCAGTTTATCGTGATTGACAATATTTTTAATTCCCTCGGACAGGAGGACGTGCAGCTGATCGAAAGCATACTCGGTGAGCTGAAGAAACGGGGCGTCACGATTCTCGTTCTCGGAGGAAGATTTCCGATATTCCGGAATCTGAGCGACCGTGTCACCGTCCTCCGCGCCGGCAAAAACGTAAGGACTTTTTTCAGGGAGAACTTCGACCGCGAAGAGTATGTGAGATGGGCGTTCGGCGCCTCGCGGCCGAATGAAGTGCGGGAATACGCGACGGGTGAGCTGGTAAGAAGGAGCGGAACGGGAGAAGAACGGAATCCGGTGCTTGAGATCAGGAAGCTGGACGGCGAGTACCTGAGATCCTTTTCGTGCTCCGTAAGAGCGGGCGAAATTGTAGGCCTCTATGATATGAACAATCGGCAGAACAGGGAACTCATCCGTTTTCTGGCGGGAGATGTGCAGCTGCCGAAAAACACCGCATATCTCCGCGGAAAACCGTATTTACCGGGATCCGTCTGGGCGGCGGCGAGGCTCGGAACCGCCTATATTCCGGCCCAGTTCCTTCAGTCGGCTGTTGTCGGGAAAATGAGCTACGGGGAGAATCTGACGCTGTCCGTCATGCGGAAGAACAGTATCATGGGCACCTTCGTCAACAGAAGAATCGAGAAATATCTCGCCCGGGAATTCGGATCCGAACTCGGGGCGGATCACCCGGAGTCCATGAACGGGGCGGAATTTGACGCCGCCGATAAGATGAGAATTATCCTCCAGAGAATCCTGCTTCAAAGGCCCGCTGTCCTTCTCATGGAAGATGTGCTGAGCGACATGAATATCCGGATGCTGAAGATACAGACGGATTATCTGGCGAGAATTACGGACACAGGGTGCGCAGCTCTTATTTCATCCCAGAATCTGATGGCTCTCAGGCAGGTCTGTGACAGGATTATCGTGATGAGCGAACCCGGAGCCGGAGGAGGACATTTTCATGAAATGATTACCGAAAGATCGTAAAATAGTCCACCTTTTCGAAATATGCACTAATTGAGTGAACGGGCAGTTTCGTGTATCTTTTTATTAACAAACAATGACTGAGGAAATGGAATTCCCGGTTTATGAAAGGAGATTTTAACTATGAAAAAGCGTTTGATCAGCGCAATCCTGACAGCAGCTATGACGGCCAGCCTTATGACGGGCGCGGCTATGAGCGTCAATGCCGAAGAAGCTACAGGCAAAAGAGAAGGACTTAAAATCGGAATGACCGTTCCGGCTGTCAGCAATGACTTTATGGTCGCTCTGTCCGGAATGCTTCAGGCTTATCTGACTGATCAGGGATATGAAGTTCAGTTCGACTCCGCTGACGGCGATGTTACAAAGCAGCAGAATCAGATCGAAACTGACATCCAGATGGGCTGTGACGCTCTTGTCGTATGGCCGGTTAACGGCGAAGGCCTTTCTTCAACTGTAACGAAGGCTGTTGCTGACGGAATTCCGGTTCTTGCATTCGCAAACGATATCCCGGGCTGCTCCGCTTCCCAGATTGCGGCTGCTGACAGCGAGATGGGCGAGGCTCAGGCAGAGCTTGCCAGCGACTGGATCAATGAGACATTCCCGGAAGCAGGCGACGGCGAAATCAAGGTTCTCGTTATGACATCTTCCAATACACCGCAGGCTGTTGACAGAAGCGAAGGCATGCAGAAGATCGCTGAGCTGAACAGCAAGGTCAACATGATCACGGCTTCCGTAGACTGGGATAACCCGAACGAAGCAAGCTCTCTCGTTGAGAACAACCTGATGACAAACCCGGACATCA
Source organism: uncultured Lachnospiraceae bacterium (assembly GCA_902797075.1). Classification (GTDB taxonomy): domain Bacteria; phylum Bacillota; class Clostridia; order Lachnospirales; family Lachnospiraceae; genus Chordicoccus. The sequence goes on along the minus strand of CADBRO010000207.1, from coordinate 36,948 downwards.
AAGTCATCATGACACCGGGCGGCACACCGGGCGTTATGGCAAACAACTTCGTTATGAGCGCTAACTCCAACGTTGAAGACAAGGCTCATTTCGCAGTCTTCACAGTCGATGAGACAGAAGAAATCGATGCAGCTATCCAGGCATCCGCTAACAACGAGGCAGTCCTTCGCGGAACGATCTCCATGGGAACCCTTCAGGATACGATCAATGACTTCGCAAAAGCGATTCAGCCGTATCTTGACGGCGGCGAAATGCAGATGGTAGACGGTACAGCATTCAAGCTTACACCGGAATCCTTCGCAGGCGCTGCTGATTCGGCTGCTGAGTCTGTTGCTGAATAAAGAACCCCGATCTGAAGTCCCTGTGGGTTGATCCACAGGGACTTTTTTAGAGAGAACCGTTTATAAGGAGACGCATATGGAACAGAAAGTCATACTGAAGATGCACGGCATCTCAAAGTTCTATCCCGGCGTCGTCGCGCTCAATAAAGTTGACCTGACGGTCTATGAAGGCGAAGTTCACGCGCTCCTCGGAGAGAACGGCGCGGGCAAATCGACGCTGATCAAGGTACTTTCCGGCGCTGTGAGAAACGATGAGGGAACAATCGAGCTTGACGGAAAGACATTTGAGCACATGACGCCTCTCGGTGCCAGAGAGTGCGGCGTCGAAGTCATTTATCAGGAATACAACCTGATTCCCGGACTTACGGTCGCGGAAAATGTCTGCCTCGGATCCCAGATGCACGGCATCGTGGATATGAAGCAGCAGATCGTGAAAACGCAGGAAATCTTTGACAGATACAATATCCATCTGGATCCGAAAGCGCTTGTAGGATCGCTCCCGCCTGCGAAACAGCAGCTGGTTGAGATCACGAAAGCCATTTCCAAGGATCCGAAGATTATCGTCATGGACGAGCCGACGGCGCAGCTGACGATGGCCGAGGTTGAAAATCTCTACAAGATCATCGCGGCGCTGAAGGCAAAGGGAACGGCGATCATCTTTATTTCCCACAGAATGGAAGAGCTCTTTGCAGTGACGGACCGCGTCACTGTCATGAGAGACGGACAGTATATCGATACCGTCAATACGGCTGAGACGGATCGCGACAGCCTGATCACCCTGATGGTCGGACGCGAGCTCAAAAGCGGAGAACCGAGAAAGAGCTATGCTACGGACGAAGTGGTTCTCAAGGTCGAAAATGTCAGCGGCTATGTGAATGAGAACTGCTCTTTCGAACTGAAAAAGGGAGAGATCCTCGGAGTTGCCGGACTTGTCGGAGCGGGCAGAACCGAATTGATGAGGGTTATTTTCGGCGCTGACAAGAAGCTTTCGGGCAAGGTCAGCGTGAATGGAAAGGAAGTCGATATCAAGCGGCCGGAGGATGCGATCCGCTGCGGAATCGGCCTGATTCCCGAGGACCGCAAGATGCAGGGCTGTTTCCTTAACCAGACGATCGAATGGAATATCAGCATGGGCAATATCCGCTCACTGACGACCGGAAATCTGATCGACAATAAGAAGATCGCGGACGCAGCTGAAAAGTATAAAGATATGCTGAATATCAAAACGCCGTCTGTGCAGCAGCTGGTGCGGAACCTCTCCGGAGGAAACCAGCAGAAGGTTGTACTGGCAAAGGTTCTTCTGGCGGATACGGATATTATTATATTCGACGAGCCGACGAGAGGTATCGACGTCGGAGCGAGAGCTGAGATCTACGCTTTGATGGATCAGCTTGCCGGCAGCGGAAAGTCACTGATCATGGTGAGCTCTGATATGGAAGAGCTGCTTGCCATGTCGGACCGCGTGATTGTACTGGCAGAAGGAAAGATCACCGGCGAACTTAAACGGGAAGAATTCTCCCAGGAGAGGATTCTCGACATGGCATCTGTTGAATAACGCGGAGGAGCGAAAAAATGGAAAATTCTAAATTCAAAAGCTTTGTAAAGAGCAACATGATGTGGCTCATCCTGATTCTGATCATAGCGGTTTTCGCCATTCTTTCCCCGAACTTCCGCTCGGTCAGAAACCTTCTTAACATTCTGAACCAGAATGCGTACTTCATCGTCGCTACCATCGGCGTCGCGATGATCATGATCAGTGGCGGCACCGACCTTTCCGTCGGACAGATCATCGGCGTCATCGGCGTCGGAATCGCCCTCCTTATGGAAGCGGGCGTTCCGGTTCCCGTGGCCTGCATTCTCGGACTCATCATCGGTATCGTCTTCGGCGGATTCAACGGTCTTGCGGCAAATGTGCTCCGCATCCATCCGATGATTGTCACCCTCGCTACGATGACGATGTTTAAGGGTATTTCCTTCATCCTTTCCGGATCGAAGTCCTTCTACAATTTCAAGCCGTCCTACCTTGCCATCGGCCAGGGCTCGGTCGGTCCGATCAACGTCCCGATCATCATCGCGATCGTTGTGGCTTTAGTGATTCATTTCATTCTCTCGAAGACCTGCTTCGGACGCTTTATCTACGCGGTCGGCGGCAATCCGGAGACTGCAAGACTGGCAGGTATCAACGTCGGCAAGATCAAGCTCATGACATTCGCGCTGGCAGGCTGCCTCTTCGGTATCTCCTCGATCATTCTGACATCCCGCGGCGGTTCCGCCAGCTCGAACATCGGACCTGGCGTCGAATTTGACGCGATCACGGCCTGCGTACTCGGCGGCGTGTCCTTCATCGGCGGTGCAGGACGTGTGGCTGACGCGGTTGTCGGCTGTCTGATCCTCGGCGTTCTGACGAACGGCATGCAGATGATCGGTCTTGACGTCAACTCCCAGTATGTTGTCAAGGGTATCATCCTTATGGCATCCATCGGATACGATACTTATCAGCAGCAGGCAAAGGTAAAGAAGAAAACAGCATAAATTGTAAAATGAGGCGGATTGTGAATGTCCGCATTACTCCGGGATGAAAGAAGGCGGGAGGCACTGATGTGCTTCCCGCCTTTTGAAGTGATCCGGAGTATGAAAGACGCACGCATTGAGGAATGCATATTTCAGATTTCCGCTGCTTAGTGGAAATAGTGGATTTTTCTTCAAAGAATGAATCCGCTATAATCTGTAATATAAGTTTTATAAGAGACACCGGGCTTCCGGAAATACGAGGCATTCTGAAACATCAGGATACAGGAATCGTACGTGGCATAAGAAAAGGAAACCATATTAACGCGACAACCATGCAGGAGGAAACAGGCGATGAAATTTTGCTTCAGTACCGAAGTGGTCGATCTGGACAACCAGGCGCCAAACAGAAACAAAAGAGAGAGCAAGTACTTCTGGGACGAGCTGAATCATCTGATCGCAGCCGGGGGATTCACCTCAATCGAGGTTCCCTACGAGCCGAAATGGGACTTCGGCGGAAGATCCGGAATTCCGAGGACAAAGAGATCTCTTGCTGTGAAGTTCGGAACAGTGAGCAGCTATGTTACGTATCTGAAGGAGAACGGAATCACGGACGGAATCGCATGCTTCCATCTGAATCCGGGACTTTTCGCTTCCTCCGGCATACTGCCGATGTTCCTCGGGGCAGCGGGCCATTTTGCGGAGGAAATGATCGAGACAGCTGCGGAAGCCGGCTGCGGAATCGTGACGCTTTCCGTCACGCCGACCTATTACGCCGCACAGAAGCTGATCGGAGAGGGCAGCGAGGAAGAATTCCTTGACGCGGTTGCGGGAATGATCAGCGGACTTGCAGCGAAGGCGGAGGAAAAGGGCGTGGTTCTCTGCCTGAAGAATGAGTTCTGGTCGCTTCTCCGCGGAGAAAAAATCATTTCCTTCCTGGAAAAGGTACCGGCGTCTGTAAAGCTTGACGCGGATACGGCAAATCTTCGGATCGCCGGCGTCAGCCCTGAGAAATTTATCAGAGAAAATGCGGACCGGATCGGCGTGGTTCATTTCACCGACACCGCTTTCGAGGACAAGGACGAAGCCTGGAAGAGTGTTCTTCCGGAATTTCCGCCGAGCATTGCGACGAAGGTATTCCGCGACATGGGAGACGGAACCGTTGATTTCGAGGCGGTTCTTAAGGAAATCAAGGCTTCCTGCCCGGATGTCACGGTTGTCATTAATCCCCGTAATTCTTATGACATCAGCCGCTCGATCCTGAGATCCCGCTGGTTCTGTGATCACATAAATGCCTGAAAGGAGGAATACGGAAATGGAAAATAATATCAGATTATCGCACATGAGCCACTGGAAGACGGTTCCTTACAAGCAGATCGATAATTTCCGTGATTTCTACTATGAGGACAAGTCGAACAACTGCTACTTCATGGACTGGGACAGGATCCTCCGCTACCATAAGGCGACAGGTTATGACGGCATTGAGCTGGCACCGTGGGATCTGTCAGAAATCCTGGGCCTTTTCGGAACGCCTGCTGAATATACGGCTTTCGCAAAGGATCACGGCATCGAGATCAGCGGTATGTTCCACGGCTGCGACGACTCCCATATCGCGGCGAAGCATGATGAGGTCGTGGCAGCAGGAAAACAGGCTGTCGACACGCTGGCAGCATTTGGAGGAAAGCACCTCAACACATGCCCTGGCAACAACTTCTACGGAAACGGCCCGCTCGACGACGAAGGTCTTAAGAATATTGCTTCCTGCCTTGACGAGATCGGCGAGTACGCGGAGGCGAACGGCATCCAGGTGGGAATTCACAACGAATTCTTCTGTGTGACGAACAAGCTGAATCACAGGAAACTGATCGAGCTCACAAATCCGAAATATGTGCATTATTGCCTCGATACCGCCCAGGTTGCCCTGATGGGAGATGATCTCATCGACTTCTACGATACCTACAAGGAAAGAATCTGCACCTTCCATTTCAAGGACACGGCGGATTCCGAAGGAGTGGCGGATGAGATCCGCTACGCCCAGGATGTGGAGATCTGCGACGACGGACACAGATGGTTCTGGGAGCCGGGCGAGGGAACTCTCCCGATGGAAGAGCTTTGGAAACACATCCGCGATTACGGATTTAAGGGCTGGATGACGGTTGAGGACGACGGCGCGCCGGATTATCTGGCGGCGATGGCGCTCTCCACCTACTACATCCGTCAGGTACTCGGAAAGATTTACAGATAAACAGCAGTTATATAATAAATTCACAGGAGGAATTCAGTATGAGCAAAATCGGAGTCGGCATCATCGGATGCGGAACAATCGCTGATGTCTACATGACAAACATTACGCAGCATTATGAAAATGTCGAACTGCTCGCGGTAGCGGACATGTTCGTGGAAAAGGCGCAGCAGGCGGCGGAAAAATTCAATATTCCGAAGGCCTGCACCGTGGAAGAACTTCTCGAAATGCCTGAGATTAAAATCGTTCTCGACCTCACGATTCCCGCTGCGCACTACACCGTCAACAAACAGATTCTTGACGCAGGCAAGCACTGCTACTGCGAAAAGCCTCTGGCCCTTTCGTTCGCTGAGGCCGAGGAGCTGGTAAAGCTGGCGCAGGAAAAGGGACTTATGTGCGTAAGCGCGCCGGATACATTCCTCGGAGCCGGCATCCAGCAGAGCAAGGCACTGATTGACGGCGGAAAAATCGGAAAACCGGTCGGCTTCACCGCAAATATGACCTGCCCGGGACACGAGCTGTGGCATCCGAATCCGGCCTTCTATTACAAGAGAGGCGGCGGCCCGATGTTTGACATGGGTCCGTATTATATGACGGCCCTTGTATATCTGCTCGGTCCGATCAAGAGGATCTCCTGCTTCACGACGAAAGGCCGTCCGGTGAGAAATATCCTCGGAACGATGACCGAGACGGAAGTTCCGACGACCTACTCCGGCATCATGGAGTTCGTAAACGGCGCCGTCGGTACGGTGACCATGAGCTTCGATACCTGGAAATCAGCTCTGCCCTGCATCGAAGTGTACGGGACGGAAGGAACCGTATCGGTTCCGGATCCGGACAGCTTCGGAGGACCGGTCAGAATGTTCGACGGCAGCAAGCTGAAGAGCATTGTCGAGGCAGTGACGGAACCGCATCCCGCCAAGATTATCACGATGGTGACAAACCAGGATAAGTGCGAGGAAGAGGTAGCGATCGAATTCCCGGTCAATCCGGAACACCGCGGAAATATGAGAGGCCTCGGAGTCTCCGATATGGCTCAGGCGCTGATCGACGGAAGAAAGAGCCGCATGAGCGAGTCGATTTCCCTCCATGTGGTTGAAGCTCTCAATGCGTTTGAGGAATCCGCAAAGACAGGTACATGCTATGAGATGAAGTCCACCTGCGAGCCGACTGAGGCGATGGGCAAGGACTGGGCTCTCTGGGAAGTCAGATAAGATAACGCAGTTTAGATACCGCCCGGGCGGGTGCCGCTTCATAAAATCTGAAGCGGCACTCACCCGGTTTTTTTCTGTCCGGCCGGATCCGTTTTCTGATTTAACATGGATATGCTGCCCGGATTAGTCATTTGCGCCGGCAGACTTGAACGATTATAATTAAAAACTAAGACTGTCAGAGATCAGACATGCCCGGTAGCAAGAGGATCGGTCAAAGCAGTCGGAAACCGGGTATGCCGAAATGAAAGAGGAGCTTTATGGTAAAAATCATCGAGATAACGGATCTGTCGGCTCCGGAGCTGGCCGTATATACGAAGCTCGGCGAGCGGGAACTTCTGAAATATGACGAGCCGCGCCCCGGTATCTTTATCGCGGAGAGCCCGAAGGTGATCGCAAGGGCTCTTGCCGCCGGCTATGAACCGGTTTCACTCCTTATGGAAACGGGAGATCAGCGGGAGGAAACGCTCGGAGTCCTTCATACGGCCGGCGATATTCCATGCTTCGCAGCGCCGCTCGATGTTCTCAAAACGCTCACCGGATTTCCGCTTACAAGGGGGATGCTCTGCGCGATGCGGAGAAAGCCGATGCCCGATGCGCGAACCCTCATCTCGGACAGGAGAAGGATTGCAGTCCTTGAAAATGTAATGAACCCGACGAACGTGGGCGCAATCATTCGCTCCGCTGCGGCCATGGGGATCGAGGCGGTGCTTCTTACGGAGGGGTGCTCCGATCCGCTCTACCGGAGAGCGGTCCGCGTCAGTATGGGTACGGTGTTCCAGATTCCCTGGACTGTTATGGAAAATGGCGCCGACTGGCGGGGAATTTTGAAAGACGGGGGCTTTAAGACCTGCGCGACGGCGCTGCGGGAGGATACGATCCGCATCGATGATCCGGCCCTTTGCGGCATCAGCCGTCTGGCTGTCGTGCTCGGGGCGGAAGGCGACGGGCTGACGGAAGATACGATCGCCCGATGTGACTTCCGCGTGAAAATCCCGATGGCAGGGCAGGTGGATTCGCTCAATGTCGCCGCAGCTTCCGCGGTCGCATTCTGGGAACTTGCGGGACGGGTTCTTCTCCGCTAAAGCGGCGGGGAGCAGCGACGGAGCCGTATTGCAAGGCAACTACAGATCCGGAAAAGTTCTTTTCTCAAAATAAGACACGGACGATATGAAATGTGCTATAGTAGAGATCAGATACGCTTAAGTAAATGCCGCAGTTAAAGGAGGAAAGTCATGATTGAATCATTGAGGGAACTTGAGAAAAACATCGAGACATTTCAGAACAACGTCGTCGCCTCAAATGAACTGAACGATCTCTTAAGAGGCGTCATCGAGCAGGCGAAGAATACGGACGAGACCTTTAACGCGGCTTCCGGCGAGCTCCTCGCAAAGCTCGGCGAGCTTCCCGGCGCCATCAGCGATAAAAACCTGGAATACGCGGAAGCGGTAAAACAGGAATCTGATGATACGTTCACCAGGCTGTCCGGCGTCTTCAATGCCGGCCAGGAACGCTACACGGATATCCTGAAAAAGACGGAGGAGCAGATCCGCGAGGCGCAGGCGGCCACTCTCGAAGAAATGAGCGCTGCGCGCGATACCGTAAAGGCCGAGACAGACCGCTTTGCCGAGACAGCGGAGAAGCTGCCGGAGACCATTTCCGAGAAAAATGCCGAATATGCAGAAGCGCTTAAAGATATAGCGGGCGACGAGCTGAAGTCAATGCTTGACGAATTCAGGGAAGAGCGCGCCGCTTATATGGAAGAACTTCAGAAATCCGAGGAGCGTCTCGCGCAGTCGGAGAAGGATCTGGAGGAGAAATACAAAACCGTGATCGATAAAATGAACGAGATCGCGAACTCCGGAATCCTCGGGCTTAACGCCGAGCTGGACCGGAAGATGAAGAACCAGACGATCCTGATCTTTTTCATGGCGGTCATCACGGTTCTGATCGGCGGAAGATTCTTTTTCTGAGCATTTGATTCAATGATAAGAGGCTTTACGAGACTGCAGTTTTGCAGTCCCGATTGTAATGAAGGGCATAAAAAAACGGGGCAGTTACCTGCCCCATAAAGAACATAAAAATGGGGCAGTTATCTGCCCCATTTTTCAAAGATTCTGTTCATCTCGGCTGCGCTCGCCTGCATGCGCTGCGCTTCGTAAAGATCCCAGAAAATCGGATAATCAAACCAGTCTTTGATCGCCTCCGCTGCCAGAGCAAGCTTCGAACGAAGCGTTTCCCTGCGAACCTGACGATTCATTTCTTTTACCTTTGCGTCTCTATATCCGTTAAGTGCATGTACAGCTGACATAAAACTGCACCTCCTTTATTAAATTTCTTAACTTGTGTTTCTTCATGTTACGTCGACCATTATAGCCCCGAAAAAGACCTTCCGTAAGGTAGAAAGTTGACTTGTTTTAGGTAAATATTGATCTAAATGGCACGATAATAGCCGAAAAATGCGGTTATAATGGTTGAACCAAGGGCGAAAATATGGCATCATTGATACGGCTAAAAACACAATAAAATAAAGCGGTTTTGCCATATTATGGAAACCGGACAGGATGGGAGGAAAGAAGATGCCGGGAAGGAGAAATGAAAAACATTTTGAGGCGCAGGACGCCAGCATTTCCGTGGACTTCATCACGGACAGGGGACAGTACCACACGGCCCATTACGTCAACGGGATCGAAATGGTATTTCTTCTTAACGGAAATGCGGTCATTCTTCTCGACGGGCGGGCGGTCAGCCTGGTCCAGGGAGAATTTATCGCGGTCAGCACGGGACACGTCTATGAGATGAGCTGCAGGGAGCAGTTCATGGAGATCCGTGTCCGCGTGGAGGGAGAGTTTCTCGCGAGACGCGCGGCGCTTCGCGAGGCGGACGGACAGACGGGATGGACCTGCCGCTGCCTCAGGGAGGAGCTGGTGCATGAGCAGCTGGACGCATATCTTGCCATGTGCGACCTGTTCAAGGAACTTGTCCCCCTTTACGTGGACGAACCCGCAGGCTTCAGGCTTAAGACGGAATCCATCGTGCTGGAGATTCTGTTTCTTATCGTACAATATTTCACGTTTCCGGTTTTCGGCGGCGAAGATGGGCGGCCGGCTGAGGGAAAGAGAAGGGTGCAGGAAATCCTGGATTATATAGACCAACACTATAAGGAGAACATTTCGCTCGAGAGGATCGCGGAACATTTCGGCCTGACAAGGGAATATTTCAGCAGGCTCTTTCGCCGGAGTCTCGGCACGACGTTTTCGGGACACTTAAGCCGCGTGCGGATCGCTCATTTTTACAGGGACCTGATTACGACGGATCTTCCGGTGATGGATCTGCTCGAAGAGAACGGGATCACGAATTACAAGACCTTCAGCAGACAGTTCAGGGAAATGTACGGCTTCACGCCGAGGGAAATCAGGAAGATGGGATAAGCTCCGCCAGGGCCGCTTCCGGGATAATACCGGATCCCGTTTCCTTTAAAAAGTGGAAATTTTCTGCTTGTTCAAATACAGGCAGATGTTATAATAAAAACAGGCTGAAAAGGCTTTTTAATGAACATTTTTTACAATGAAATCCAGGGAGGACAAAGACATGGCAAGACTTTTAACCCTTATGACATCCCAGTGGGCGGATCTTGATCTTGACACGATGTGCAAAACCGCGAAGGAACTCGGCTATGACGGAATTGAGCTTGCATGCCAGGGCAAGCATCTGGACGTCAAGCGCGCAGCTACTGACATGGATTATGTGCAGGAAGTCAAGGACACGCTTGCGAAATATGATCTTAAGTGCGTTGCGGTTGCGGCTCACATCATCGGCCAGTGCGTCGGCGATTACAACGATCCGCGTCTCAACAACTTCGCTCCCGCTGAGCTTGCCGATAAACCGGACGAGATCCGTGCATGGGGTATCGAATATATGAAGTATACGGCGATCGCCTGCAAGAACCTCGGCATTCATATCGTGACCGGTTTCGTGGGATCTCCGATCTGGAAATATCTCTACAGCTTCCCGCAGACAACGGAAGAAATGATCGAAAAGGGCTTCCAGGAGATCTATGATCTGTGGTGCCCGATCCTCGACGTCTTCAAGGAGAACGACGTCAAGTTCGCTCTGGAAGTACATCCGGGCGAGATCGCGTTCGACTATTATTCCACCAAGAGACTGCTTGAGAAGTTCAAGGATCGTCCGGAATTCGGTCTTAACTTTGATCCGAGCCACCTTCAGTGGCAGGGCATTAAGCCGCACCTTTTCCTCAATGACTTCATCGACCGCGTCTATCACGTTCATATGAAGGACGCTGCGGTTACTCTCGACGGCAGAACCGGCATCCTCGGTTCCCACATCGACTTCGGCGATCTGAGACGCGGCTGGAACTTCCGTTCCCTCGGCCACGGCGATGTCAATTTCGAAGAGATCATCCGTGTCCTCAATGCGTACAACTATGACGGACCGCTCTCCGTTGAATGGGAAGATTCCGGCATGGACCGCATCGCAGGTGCGAGAGAAGCGGCTGAATTCGTGAGAAAGGTTGACTTCGCAAAGTCCGACGTCAAGTTTGACGCAGCAATCGCAAACTGATTGATGAAAAGAAGGAGATCACTATGAAAACGAATGTAACATACGGAATGGTCGGAGCTGCCCTTGATTCCTTTATCGGTTCCGTGCACAGAGTCGGTGCGGGATTTGACGGGATCGCGTTCCTTGCAGCGGGATGCTTCAGCAGAAACGCAGAAAAGAATAAAGCCTGCGGCGAATTCTATCACCTTGATATGAGCCGTGTATACGCATCTTATGAGGAAATGGCGAAGGCCGAGGGAGCAAGAGAGGACAAGATCGATTACGTGGTCATCTCCGCTCCGAACAACGCGCATTATGTGACGGCGAAGGCATTTCTTGAAAACGGCATCAACGTTTTCTGCGAAAAGCCGCTCTGCTTCGAGGTATCTGAAGCTGAGGAGCTGAAGAAGCTTGCCAAAGAGAAGGATCTTCTCTTCATGGTCAACTATTCATATTCCGGCAACGTCATGGTGAAGGAAGCCAGAGAACTGATAAGAACCGGATACATCGGCGATATCATCAACGTTAACGCTGAGTATCTTCAGGAGTATCTTGTCGATGATATCGGCAAGGGCGATCAGATCATGGTGAAGCTTTCCTCCTGGAGAAAAGACCCGGAAGTGGCCGGAATCTCAAACTGCGTCGGTGACATCGGATCCCACATCGAGAACACGGTTTCCTATATGACCGGCCTCCATGTGAAGAGACTTGCCGCGAAGCTTGACTACTTCGGACAGCCCCTTGACCTCAACGCCAACATGCTCGTCGAATTCGACAACGGCGCGCACGGCGTGTTCTGCTCCTCTCAGGTATGCGTAGGCCATATGAACGGTCTTGTCGTCCGCATCTTCGGAACGGAAGGCGCCATCGAATGGCATGAGGAAGAACCGAATGTCCTCTTCGTCACAAAGAAGGGCTGCCCGATGCAGACCTATCACAGAGGCATGGGTTACATTTCGGACTATGCAGCAGCCATGAGCCGCATCCCGGCTGGACATCCGGAGGGACTGTACGAAGCATTTGCGAATATGTACAAAGTCTGGAACGGCGCGATCTTAAAGAAAGCAAACGGCGAAGAGCTCACAGAAAAAGACCTCGATTTCCCGACCATCGATGACGGCATCGAGGGCGTGAAGTTCATCCATGCTGCAGTTGAGAGCAGCAAAAAAGACGCCGCCTGGGTTGAGCTGTAAACGCTGACAGGCATTTTCCTCCGCAGGTATCGGCTTGTCCGCGGCATGCGCGAGCGGAATACGGATAACCGTTTAACCGGCGGAAACCGGATTTTCGGAACAATTAAATCATATAAAGGCAAGCCCCGGGCTTAACGCCCGGGGCTTATGTAAAACCGTGCGCTCATTCATCAGAAATTAAACATACCGGACATTTGTGTTATATTCTGCAGATGCGCCATCCTGTATGATAAACATAGTAATATGCCCGGATCCGGCCAAAACCGGCAGATGGCAAAAAAAGACCGGAGAAATAACGAATGAAAAAAAAGAGCAGCTTATTTAAGCCTGTCGATATGACTCAGGGGACCCCGTGGAAGCAGATTCTGGCGTTTATGATTCCCCTTCTCATCGGAAATGTAGCCCAGCAGCTTTATAATACCGTCGACAGTATTGTGGTCGGCCGCTATCTCGGTGACAATGCTCTCGCCGCCGTCGGAAGCGCCGGCCCGATCATCCAGCTCCTGATCATCCTGTTCGTGGGTATCGGAACCGGGGCGACGATCATGGTTTCGCAGTACGTAGGGGCGGGAGACCGTGAGAGTCTCTCGGAGACGGTCGGCAACTGCGTGATTCTGACATTTATCGCATCTCTTATGATCAGCGTGGTCGGCATTGCGATTTCACGGCCGATGCTCGAGTTCCTGAAGACGCCGGACGAGATTATCGACTGGTGTACCTTATATCTGAGAGTGCTTCTTTCCGGAGCGGTCGGATTCGGGTATTACAATATTCTCTGCGGCGTCCTCCGCGGAATGGGGGACGCGGTCTCCGCGCTGGTTTATCTGATTATCGCATCCATAGGAAATATCATACTCGATATTATTTTCGTTGCCGTCTTTAAGATGGGCGTCGAAGGCGTTGCGATCGCCACCATTGTTTCGCAGGGATTCTCAGCGGTTCTTTGTGCGGTCAAGCTGAGCCGCATGCGCGACATGCTGGATTTCTCGCCGAAATATATCCGCTGGAGGGGCAGTATCGCAAAGAAGATCGTGGGCCTCGGGGCGCCGTCCGGCGTGACGCAGGTAATTCTCTCCATGTCGATGCTGATGGTTCAGGCGCTCAACAATTCCTTCGGACCGACATTTCTGGCAGCGAGCGTCATCGTCCAGAGAATCGACGGCTTCGCCATGATGCCGGCCATGTCCTTCGGAAATGCGATGACGACCTACGCCGGTCAGAATATGGGTGCCGGCAACCTGGAGCGGACGGAGAAGGGCGCGAAGCAGGGAATACTCCTGGCGGTCGGGATTTCCGCCGCGATCGGACTATTCCTTGCGCTTATCGGACACCAGCTGGCCAATATCTTCACGAATACGGAAGAAGTCATAAACCTGAGCCGGACCCTGATTCTGATCGTGGCGCCGGGATATATGTTCCTGTCGGGCGTTCACTGTATGGCGGGCGTCATGAGAGGAGCAGGAGATACGATGACTCCGATGTGGCTGTCGATCATTCAGCTGTTCGGGATGCGGGTGCCATTTGCATATCTGCTCTGTTATCTGACGCGGACTCCGCAGCTTCCGAACGGACGCCGGGAGATGATCTACGTGTCTCTCCTCATGTCCTTTGTGCTCGGATGCATCATGCATATCTTTGTGTATAAGCGCGGGAAGTGGAAGACGAAAAGCGTGATATAAACTGCAATATAACTGATTTATAGATTTTCAGAAGGAGGAATTATTATGCGTGAAACATTGAAGGATCTCAAGGAGAGAAGAAGCGTAAAAGAGTACAAAAAGGAGCAGATCACGGACGAAGAGCTGATGCAGGTTCTCGAGGCCGGAATGAACGCTCCGTCAGGCGGAAACAGACAGTCAGCCGTTTTTATCGTCGTGCAGAACAAGGAATGGATCGACAAGCTCTGCGTCCTGAACGCAAAGATCGCAGGAGCGCCCGAGGGATGGGACGTGTTCTACGGAGCGCCGACCGTGATCGTTGTTGCCGCTTCCGCAGCAACGCCGGACGCAGTAAAGGACGGCTCCCTCGCCATCGGCAATATGCTGAACGCTGCGTACGCACTGGGACTTGGCGGACGCTGGATTAACCGCGCGGACGGCATGCTTGAGGATGAGCTCGGAAAGCAGCTTCTTAAGGAAGCCGGCTATGAAGGCGATTATGTCGGCGTCGGAAATGTGATCCTCGGATATCCGGCGGGCGACTTCCCGGCTCCGATCGAGCATAAGGCAGACTACTACAAGATCATCAGATAAGGAACTAAAAAATCCGGCCTGTTGGCCGGATTTTTAATTTCTGAAGAAAAAGGGTTTACTTTTCCTTGTTCATCTCGATCCACTGATTCCTGAGACGCAGGAGATCCTTGTCGAGATCCCGGTAGAGGTCCACGTAGTAGGGATAGAGCTTATCATATACTGCGGCCCAATCTTCGTTCGGTTCGATTATTTCCTTTACGCCGACGAGCTCATTGATGGTTTTCGTGAGATCCGGGAATAATCCGACAGCCTGTCCCGCGATCAGAACGTCGCCGAAGGGAACGTCTCCGGACTTCTCGTCAAGCAGCAGAACCGGCACTTTCAGCATCGAGGCCTTGATCTTCGACCAGGTGCGGCTCTTTGAACCGCCGCCCGTGATGCGGAGAGAGTTGATCACGCCGCCGGCGGATTTGATCGTCTCGCAGACGTGGCGGAGCGCGAAGGCCGTGCCCTCGAAGACGGCGCGGGTGAAGTCCTCATGCTTTGTATCGAGCGACATTCCGATGAACATACCTCTCGCGTGGGAATTCCACAGCGGGGCGCGCTCGCCGAGAAGGTACGGGAAGAACATGACGCCGTTGCTGCCGGCGGGTACGGTTTCCGCGAGCTCGTTGATGTAATTGTAGACGTTGAGACCGTGCGCGTCGGCGTATAACTTGTCCTCGTGTCCCATGGCGCCGAGATACCACTTGAGGGCGGCGCCGGAGGTGTTGATCGGAGCGTCGAATATATAAGGAACGCCGCTGATCGAGCAGGGCTTCGTGACGACCGGAATATTGCAGGCGCTCATGGACGGGCTTCCGACAAATACGAGAGAAGTCGTGCCGGAGGATTCGCTGGCCTCGCCGAGCTTTGAAAGTCCCGTCGCATACATGGAGGTCATGGCGTCGCTCGCGCCCGCAGCGACCGGGATGCCGCTGATAAGGCCCGTCTCTTTTGCCGCTTCTTCGGTGACGTATCCGATGATATCCGTGGGCTGTGACGGCGGAGGAAGAATCTCATCGAGATTGACTCCGATGACGTCGCCGATCTCGGGAGACCATTTTAAAGTATGAATATCCATGCACTGCGTGCGTGCGCCCTGGTCGACGTCCGCGGACATAACTCCGGTGAGCTTCAGATTGATGTAGGAGCTTGCCTGAAGAATCTTGTCCGTCTTCGCGAACAGCTCCGGCTCATAGCGCTTGAACCACAGAATCTTATTCGGAAGAAATGCGACGTCAGGCTGCCCGCCGATCAGCTCCACCATGTGATCGTGGCCGAGCTGAAGGGAGATGTAGTGCATTTCTTTCGTGGATCTGCTGTCCATCCAGATCATGGCGTTCCGGAGAGGATTCCCGTCCTTATCGACCGGAAGCATGGTGACGGTCTGGGAACTGATTGCGATGCCCCGGACCTTTGCGACGATGTCGGGACCTGCTGCCGCCGTGATTTCACGAAAGACGGATGAGGCGTTGTCCCACCACTCGTCCGCGCTCTGTTCTACCATATTGGGCCCGGGGAAAATCAGATGATTCTCCCGGGAAGCGGTGGCAATAACATTTCCGTGATCATCCATCAGATTCGCCTTGATGTTTGTTGTGCCGAGATCCATTCCGATCAGATAGTTCGCTGCACCAGCCATAATGATTCCCTCCGTATCAGATGCTTTTTTTCGGAACCGGTTCCGTTGCGTAGAATTCAGCATTTCTTACTTTATTATTTATAATGCATTATCATTTTACCGCATGAAACAGCGCCGCTCAAAAAAAATATTTCCGTCACACAGCGGAAACGAGATGCTTGATCTTGCGAAAGAAGGCGGAATATAATCATGCTGAAAGCAGTCAAACAGCAATTTACAGCAGAGTATAAAATACATAATCGGGAGGATGAATCATTATGCAGATGAAAGCAGCGTTAATGTATGGACCGGGTGATATTCGCGTTGAGATGACAGAAAAGCCGGCATGCCCAGAGGACGGACTCATCCTTAAAATCATGGCTGTCGGATTATGCGGATCCGATATTCGGAATCTTACATCGGATTCAAGAAAAGGGAAATATCCGTTTATTTACGGACATGAAATTGTCGGCTGCGTCGATGAGATCGGTCCGAAGCAGACCAAATACAAGGTCGGACAGAGACTTTTCCTCTTCCCGGGCACCTACTGCATGGAATGCGAGGAGTGTATCAGCGGCCACAGCGAGAACTGCGCCAACGAGCATGTCGCGAAGCTCGCGGGAACCGGCGGATTTGCCCAGTATATCGCGGTCGGCGGAGAGAAGATTCATTACGGCGGCATCTATGAGATTCCGGACGACGTGACGTATGAAGCAGCGAGCCTTGGCGAGCCGCTGACATCCGTTTTCGCCTGCCTTGAAAATGTCGGCGTCGGCTACGCGGACACGCTTGTCATCATCGGTGCGGGCCCGATCGGCGACTTCATGGCGCAGATCTCCAAGATCCGCGGCGCCCAGAAGGTCTATATGATCGATATCAATCAGCATCGTCTTGAAATGGCTAAGCAGTTCGGCGTTGACGAAATCATCAACAGCTCCGAAGTGGATCCGATTGAAGCGGTACTGAAGCTCACAAACGGCAAAGGCGCTGACAAGGTCATCTCAGCGACGCCGGTCAACGCCACGCAGTCACAGGCGATCCATATGGTGAGAAAGGGCGGCATCGTCGTCTTCTTCGGCGGCGTTCCGAAGGGATCCATGACCGAGCTCGACACCAATCTGATTCACTATAACAATATCTGGATCAAGGGACATTTCGGCGCTTCCTACAGCCAGTCAAAGAGAGCGTTCCAGCTCGCGATCGCGCCGAACTTCCCGTCCGACAAGTTCATCACGCACATTCTGCCGCTTGATCAGATCAACGAGGGCATCCAGCTCACGAGATCCGGAGAGGCGATCAAGGTGGTCCTTCATCCCTGGGACTGAAGAAGCGGAAAACTGTCACAGATATCTTCTGAATATGGTAAAATAAAACCGGCGGCCTTAATCAGCCCGCCGGTTTTGTTGTTCATTCGTCAAGGCAGGGGAAGATGCATAAGCGGGCTGTGCAGCCCGCGGGGCGATCGTAAGATCGCGGTTTACCTCAGGAGAACTACCATGCAGAAGCGAAATCTCAGCTCCAGGCAAAAGCTGATTCTGACCTATATGAACGGGAAGCATTCGGTCGTTCCGGGAAAAGAACTTGCGGAACGGCTCGGGGTTTCGACCCGTACAGTAAGGTTTGCCGTGTCGGAGATGAACGATCTTCTGCGCGAAGACGGCATATCCGTTGACGCCGTTTCGGGAAAAGGATACCGGCTTTCGGTCAGGGACAGGGAGCGGTTTCACGAACTGATCTCTGACCGGGAGATAATCCACACGAAAGAGGACAGGATCGTCTATCTGATCATGCGCTTTATCAGTTCGGACGACTGGGTGAATCTGTCGGAGCTTGAGGACGATATTTTCGTCAGCAGGACAACGCTGGAGAACGATATCCGTGAAATCAGGAAACGGATCTGTGAACATGAGCCGTATATCATGATGAAGCGGAAGAACAACGCCATTTTGCTGGAAGACGACGAGATGAAGAAGCGGAACGTGCTGCTTCATCTCTACAGCGAAAGCTGGGATTTCGACTCGAGGGAGGGAATCAGCTTCCGAAACGGCCTGGCTGACCGCGAAATCATGGAAGAGATCCGCCTTGCGCTGATCGAAATGCTCCGCGAGTACGAAATTGACCTTGACGATTACGGGATGGTAAATATGAAGATTGCCGTCTCCCTGATTTATTCGCGGAATATTGAGGGGCACAGGCTCTATAATGCCGGTGCGGACAAGCGGTACGGCATATGCAGAAAAGCGGTTGACCATCTGCTGGACAATCTGAGAAGATCCTGGGAGATCGAGCTGGAAGAAGCGGATTACACCTGGCTTGCGGACTGGCTTGAGCGGCTCACGGTACTCGGACTTAATCAGAGAGAATATGAATCTGTTGCCAGAAAGGCAGGCAGGGAATGTGAACGCATCGCGGACCGTCTGACTGCTGAACTTCAGATGATGTTCGGAGTCGCCTTTCCCGACGACGAGATTTTCCGAACACAGCTTCTTCTCGGCGTTCAGGCATTTCGGAACCAGCAGATCTCAACGCAGGCACAGAGCCGGTTTTCGACGGATCTTCTTGAGAAAAACTACGCGTTTCTCGGGGATGTCGCGCGATATATGATGGACAGGCTCTCTGAACTCACCGGCAAAAGCTTCAGGGTCAGTGAGAACAACTGGCTCCTTCCTGTTCTGTGTTCCGCAGCGGAGCGAAGGGAGCGGCAGCTAAGGGAAAAAATAACAGTCGTGGTCGTAAGTCACGTAAACGACGGGCTGACCCAATATATGGTCGATAATCTTTACAAGCTGTTCGGTACAAGATGCAGGATTACCGCTGTCGTTCCGGTGCACGACAGAAGAGCTGCGCTCGCCCTGAAACCGTCCTTTGTCATAACGACGGTCAGGATGCAGCTGTTCGGGGAGAACGGCATTCCGAGCGTCGTGTCTTCACCGATCGTTACGGAAGAGGAAATGATCCGCATCGACAGCCTGCTGCAGAGAGTGGAAAGGTCTGTACTCCACGAGGGTCTTCCTCTGCCGATTGATACGTATCTCGGGAGAGGCGGAGAGCTGAAAGCTGACAGGAAGAGCACGACGGAAGATCTGATCCGGGAAGCGTATCATCTCTGGAAAAAGAACGGGATTGTTTCTCCGGATGCAGAAACAGGGGTGGACGGATTCCGGTATATTCTTCTAAGAGGAGATGACTTTCTCATATACAGGGCGGGGGATATTACAGAGACCACCTGCTTCACAAAAATCAGTGTCGACCGGAGTATCGCGCTGGATAAGTTCCGGAGTATCCGGAATCTGTATATCGGGCTGATCAGTGCGAATGACCGGAAGCTTTTGCCCGCATTTGTCGGAGAACTTGATTTTATGGGAAAGACGTCAGATTTTGACGGGACGGTTCACTATTAAACCGGTGAAGCGGACGGCGGATTTCTTTCGGTCGGGGATTCGCGGAACGGAGCGGTTCCGGGAGAAAGAATAAAGTCAGACTATGGAGGATAACATGTCATTTTTCGGATTTGGAAGAATGGGAAGCACAAGGGAGGATGAACTCAACGAGCGCGACAGAGACCGCATCAGCAGAAAACGGAGACGGGTGATCCGCTCGGCTCATGAACCGCTGATTCCGTTTGTCTGCAGAGTTCTGTTTATCTGCATGATAGCGGCCCCTGCCGCAGATCTCCTGCTTGAGATCGCGACGCGGACGAAAAGAATCAATCCGCCTGGCGCGGCTGAATTTGCCGTAACGCTCAGCTGGTCAGCGCTTGTGATATGGCTGTTTTTCGCGGTGATACTCATCGTGCTTGCGGATATTATGCTCATCCGGATCGTAAAGAGCGGATACACCGACAGAAAGTACTATTTTGAAGATGAAATTCCGCAGGGGGAGTCCATCGCCGGGTATGAACAGGAGGAGCAGCCGGAGATAGATCCGGATAAGGATCCGGACCTGATCCTTTATTCCGCGCCGGTCAGCTACGATACGAGGAAAAAGTATCTGAGGTATATCGTGATCGCGGGGGGCGGATCGCTGATACTTGCGCTCATTTACTTTATCTGCCTGAGGGTGGCTGCCTGACATGCCGAAGGAATGCGCTTTAAGCGCAAACCGGATGTGAAGACAGATCTTCACCAAACGATCACAAAATGGGTGTATAAAGGAAGCTGCATTTCTTGTTCATTGGTATAAGCAGACTGCGAAGCGGACTGCATGTGTCATTTCAGAAGACTTTAATACAGGGAGAGAGATTATGAAGAAAAGAATCCAGACCGCAGTCCTCGTCGCTGCAGCGGCGCTCGCGCTTACGGCCTGCGGTGAAGGCGGCGCAGCGAAAGGCGGAAAAGCGGATTCTGCCGCGGAGAGCGCAGTATCAGAAGCGGCAGATACAGCGGACGAGGCGGCTTCGGAATCAGTAGCTGAGGAAATGATCGACGACGAGGAGGCGGAGTATTTCGCGGAGGATGATTATGCCACCGAATCGGAGAAGCTCTCCGCCCATACCATGGAGAATCCTTTCGGCGATGATCCTGAGGTGAGTGTCTGGGACGGAATCGAGCTCGTAGAGGACACCGACGGGGCTACTTATTCGAATCTGTCATCGTATGCAAATAATATTTCGCTCGCCTACGAGATCCTGAAGGATGACGGTGACGCGGTCGATCTTCTGAAAAAAGCGATCAAGTCGGCGGCGACGGAAAACATGAGCTATGTTGATATCAAAACCGAGTCTGCCCGTCACGACGACAGCGCGGCATGGTGCATGATGTCATTTTCCGGAAAAGGGTCGATGCCCTACGCCACCATGTTCTCCCTTAAAAAGCTGGACGACGGAACCGCCCTCAAATCCGAGGCGACATGGTATCTCGGGACGGACATGTACGGGATCGATTATACGCCGGAAGAAAAGTATATCACGATGGTGAAGGAGGCCTGCGGCATATCGGCCAAGGGTGATGAAATCGCCCTTTCGGAGGCTGATACGGAGCCGGACATCACGCTTCACGAATACGAAGTGACTGATTCGAGGGTCGGAAGGAAGAGCTTCTACGTCTGGGACGAGGAGCCGTATGTCATGACTTCGGAGGAGATGTACGACGATACCTATGACGACTCCTTCTACGATGAGAGCATGCCGGAGGAGATTTACGACGAGGACGATTACGACATCGACGTCTCGGAATTCTCGGATTCGGAAGAGGAATACTGGGCTGAATCCGATGCAGAGTGGGTGGATTCCGATTTTGACTGGGATGCCTACTGGACAGAGTCCGACGCCGAGTGGGCGGAATCGGACGCCGAATGGGATTACAGCGACGAAGCCTATGAGGACGAGGATGACGGATTTATCGCTTACTGCACCACCGCAGCGAGAGGCGTCTTCGTGAATTCCGAGATGTACCTGTACACCGAGGACGTGAATCCGGATGAAATCATGGATGAGTACATTGACAACCTCGCTTTCATGGGAGCAAATGAGCTCTGGAGAAGCGACGTGAAATCCTCGGACAACGCCAGGTGGGTTTCACTCCGCTACGGAAAAGAAGCCGACGAGGCGTATTCGGGTCTTACTATGGTTCACGCTATCGTATGGGATGAAACCGCCTACACGAAGATGGATATCTATTACCCGACGGATGCCTCCGAGGAAAGGCTTAACGAGTATTTAAATGCTTACGGCATCGACCTTCCGGAGGCGAACACCAAGGTTGAGCAGGAAACCGTCGACTATGAGATGGAAGATGAAATCGCGTATGAGGACGACGTCATCTCAGGCGAGGAAATTGTGCTTGACGGGGATGAGGAAATAAACGCGGTCGGATGAGACCGGAAGACGGACAAAAGCAGCCGCATATCCGAAAAGGATATGCGGCTGTGTTTTTTTGTGCATTTTACCTGAGGACAGGAGTGTTTTCGAGTCCGCTGTTGAAGCGCATCATCATTTCGTTCGTAAGTGAAAAATCATCCGGCTGACCGATGACCTCGCCGCGCCTGACCCAGACGCCTTCCCTGAGTTCGGTTCTGTCCAGATGGATTTCCGTGCTGCCGTCTACGTCGCAGTAAAAGCCGGCCAGGATGTCGTCGGCGATCCCCCAGGGCTGCGACTTATAGTAGCGGATATTTTTGACCCTGAGCCCGACCTCTTCCATCACCTCGCGCTCCACGGTCTGCTCAAAGGTTTCGCCGATTTCCGTAAAGCCGGCGACCAGGGCGTAGTAGGACACGCCGCGGCTTCTTTCGTATTTCGTAAGCAGAATCCGGTCGCCGTCGAGAACGCCGACGATCACAGCGGGAATGATTCTCGGGTAGATTACCCGGCCGCAGGAAGGACAGCGGACCGCCCTTTCGGTGGAGTCCCGGACTGTCCGGGTACCGCAGGTACCGCAGAAGGTGTTGTCGTGATACCAGTTCGCGAGCTGGAGCGCTGTAAAGACAGCGAATATGGAAGAACGCGGACCGAATCCGCTGCGGCGGAGCGACCGGATGCTGACAAATCTGCAGGAGTCTGGCGGATCCTCATTCCAGGGAGCGAGAAAATAGCGGTCCTCGTCGACGGAGAACAGATAGATATAGTCCGCGTCACTCCGGCAGGCGGCATAGCGGGGCAGCGCAAGGATTTCTTCCGTTCCGTCCGGATCTGCGGCACATGTCACGGCGGCGCTCCCGTCCCGGATAAACAGAATAATGCTGTTATCGTCGGGGGCGGCTCCGGGGTCGTACGCATTGATCAGTTTTTTGGGTTCGATGTCCTGAATCATAAATTTGCCTTTCCTTTGTCTTTAGGGTCTATTATGACACAGGGAAGGAAACTGCGGAAGTATGGAATTAAGGAAGGGTTCATTGCTTTTTTCATAGTTTCCGTATATGATTATAAAAGCCTCAGGTACACCTGCCTGCACGGTGAAGAAAATGTACTTGAGGCGCAGTCACAGCTTTGACAAAACGATCGCCTGATATATAACAAAATGACCGGGAAAAGCAAAAGAAGAACAAACCGAAAAAGCCGGAGAAGGGACAACCGTCCGGTTTTAATCGGGGCCGGGGCTGCAG
The DNA here is from genome assembly GCA_902797075.1 of uncultured Lachnospiraceae bacterium. Classification (GTDB taxonomy): domain Bacteria; phylum Bacillota; class Clostridia; order Lachnospirales; family Lachnospiraceae; genus Chordicoccus. The sequence goes on along the minus strand of CADBRO010000207.1, from coordinate 13,997 downwards.
CAGCCGCGGTTCTTATGCTCTGTCTATTAGCGGGAGGCGGTAAGAAACTGACCGTGAACACTAAGGAGCCCGTAAAGGAAGGTCCCGGCATCTCGGTTCTTGTGGGAAGCGGAGCGGCATCTGTCCCTTCCATAGACAGCGCTGCATCTTCATTCAGTGTGATCAGTGAGGCCGTTCCGTCACCGGCGTCTTCCGTCACTCCGCCGCCGTGGCATACGCCGCTTGAGCGGTATTTTATCGATCCGGATTTCTGGACCGGATGCCCGGAAAGAAACGTGCAGCTTCTGACGCCGAATGATTTTTCGCGGCCCCAGACCGGAATTGACGAAGTGAACGATATCGTTGTGCACTACGTCGATCAGCCGATGTCCACCGCGATGCAGAACCGGGATTATTTTGAGAGCCTGAAAGACGGATCCCGGTCCGCCAGCAGCCATTTTATCATCGATATGAGCGGTGAAATCGTCCAGTGTGTGCCGCTGGGCGAAGTGGCTTACTGTTCGAACCACAGAAATCACGACACGATCTCGATTGAATGCTGCCATCCGGACGACACCGGTGAATTTACTGAGGAAACCTATCATTCCTGCGTCGATCTGTGCGCCTGGCTCTGCTACGCCTTTGAAATCGGGCCGGAGCATGTCATCCGTCACTATGACGTCACGGAGAAGGAGTGCCCGATTTATTACGTGAAGCATCCCGAAGCGTGGGAGGGTATGAAACGGGCGATCGCGAAGCGCTACGCGGAATATGAGGAGCAGTACGGAAAGCGGACGAAAGACTGACGGACGCAGATCGCTTTAAGCGGGGAGGAATCGATGGATCTGATACATGAGAAGTACGGGAAGCTGAAGAAGGAACTGGAATCAGCCGGATCTGTCGCGGTAGCGTTCTCAGGAGGCGTCGATTCGACATTTCTTTTAAAGACCGCCCATGACGTACTCGGCGAAAATGCCGCAGCGTTCACTGTGAGAACGGTTTCATTTCCCGAAAGAGAATACTCTTTTGCGGAGGAATTCTGCAAAAATGAGGGAATCATCCAGATCGTCTGCCGGGTGGATCAGCTGGCCGTCCCCGAATTCCGGGATAATCTGCCCGACCGTTGTTACTACTGCAAAAAGGAGCTGTTCGGCATCATGCAGCGCGAGGCGCAAAGCCGCGGCTTCAGGGCGCTGGCGGAAGGATCAAACACCGATGATGACAACGACTACCGTCCCGGAATGAGAGCGGTCAGGGAACTTGGGTGTATAAGCCCGCTTAAAGCTGCGGGACTTACGAAGGCGGAGATCCGCGCGCTGTCGAAGGAAATGAATCTGCCGACCTGGGATAAGCCGTCTTATGCCTGCCTCGCGTCGAGGTTTGTCTACGGGGAAAAAATTACGGAGGAAAAGCTGGCGATGGTCGGAAAGGCCGAAGATTTCCTGAGGGATCTGGGATTCCGCCAGCTGAGAGTCAGGGTGCACGGAGGCGATACCGCCAGAATTGAGGTTGCGCCGGAGGAGCTTGAAAAACTGTTTGAAATGAGAGAGCGTGTCGCGGAGGGAATCAAAAATGCGGGATTCCTCTACGCGGCAGCGGATCTTCTCGGTTACAGAACCGGAAATATGAACGCCTCTCTCAAAGGAGAATGACATCAATGTCCATACTGAAGTTTACGACACAGAAAATTGACAGGAATGCACCGTGCTGGTGCGGAAGCGGGCGGAAATACAAGCAGTGCCACGAGAAATTTGACGACCGGCTGAGGAAGGCCGAGCTTGAGGGCCATATCGTGCCGCCCCGCAGAATTTTGAAGAGCGCGAAAGATATCGAGGGAATCCGTGAGAGCGCGAAGGTTAATATCGCGGTTCTGGATGAAGTGGCATCCAGGATCAAAATCGGAATGAGCACGGAGGAGATTGACCGGATCGTGCATGATATGACCATACGGGCGGGGGCCATACCCGCGCCGCTCGGCTACGAGGGTTTTCCGAAGAGTGTCTGCACGTCCTTAAATGACGAGGTTTGCCACGGCATCCCTTCTGAGAACGTGATCCTTAAAGACGGGGATATCATCAACGTCGACGTATCGACGATACTGAACGGCTATTACTCCGATTCCTCAAGGATGTTCATGCTGGGAAATGTCCCGGAGGAGACGCGCCGCCTGGTCGAGGTCGCAAAGGAGTGCGTCGAGATCGGGATCAAAAATGTCGTGCCCTGGAAGTTCCTGGGCGACATGGGAAATGCCGTGCATCAGCACGCGCTTGAAAACGGGTATTCGATCGTGCGCGAGATCGGCGGACACGGCTGCGGACTCGAGTTCCATGAGGATCCCTGGGTAAGCTACACAAGCCTGCCGGGGCACGAGATGATGATGGTGCCCGGTATGTGCTTTACGATTGAACCGATGGTGAATATGGGAGCCGCAGATATCTACGAGGACGCTTCGAACGGCTGGACCATTTACACGGAGGACGGAAAACCGTCCGCCCAGTGGGAGGTGCAGGTTCTTGTCACAGATGACGGCTGTGAGGTAATTACGTATTAATGAGTGAAGATTTATTAGTTCTTCAGCATATCCGCAAGAGCTTCGGAAGCGACGATGTGCTTAAGGGAATTGACTTTTCCGTCCGGCGGGGGGAATTTGTGACGCTGCTTGGTTCAAGCGGCTGCGGGAAAACGACGACGATCCGGATTATCGCCGGCCTCGAGGAGCCGGACGAAGGCCGTGTGCTTCTGGACGGAAAGGACATTACAAAGCTGCCGCCGAATGCGCGCAGCGTCAACACCGTATTTCAGAATTACGCGCTGTTTCCGAATATGAACGTCGAGGACAACATCGCGTATGCCCTCAGACTTCGCAAAGTGCGGAAGCCGGAGCGCCTTAAGAAAGCTTCTGAGATGCTGGAGCTGGTTCAGCTTGCCGGTTTCGAAAAAAGGATGCCCGACGAGCTTTCCGGCGGGCAGAGACAGAGGATCGCGATCGCCAGATCCCTTGTGGCGGAGCCGCAGGTTCTCCTTCTCGACGAGCCGCTGGGCGCGCTGGATCTGAAGCTGCGGCGCCAGATGCAGCTTGAGCTGAAGCGCCTTCAGAAAAAGCTCGGAACAACCTTCATCTATATTACCCATGATCAGGAAGAAGCCATCAACATGTCGGACCGGATCGCGGTCATGAATAACGGCGTGTTTGAGCAGATCGGAACGCCGGATGAGATCTATTATCATCCGCGTACCAGTTACGTCGCCAATTTTGTCGGTAACGCGAATATCTACCGCGGAAATGACGGCGTCTTTGCCGTGCGAACGGAAAAGGTAAAAATCGGGGATGAACCCGGTTGTGTGATTCCGGCGGTCGTGAAGGAAAAATCCTTCGCGGGAGGGCAGCTTCGCATTCTCGTCGCGCTGGAAGACGGGCAGGAACTGACAGTCAGCCGTTTTGGCATAAATTCGGAGCTGGTTCCCGGACAGAAGACGAAGGTCGGATGGTCCGCCGAGGACGCCGTTCCTGTAATTGACGACGGGGTATGAGCATGGATTTTTCGGGAACAGTTTCTAAGGGGAGAAAAAGAAAACGCGGCAGATCGTGGACGCTTCTCGTTCCGATATACATTTTCACGCTGCTGTTTGTGTTTCTCCCGCTGATTTATATGGTGTATCTCAGCTTTATGACGAAGGCCGAGGTATGGGGCTTTGAAAACCGGTTTACGCTTGAGAATTACAAAAAGATACTGGATCCGCTGTATCTGAGGACATTTTTGAATTCCTTAAAGCTCGCCCTTATTTCCACGCTTGTAAATACCGCGGTGGGATACCCTTACGGCTATTTCATGGCGAAGCTTGAAAAGAAAAAACGGGATATAATGCTGCTTCTTGTGATGATCCCGTTCTGGACTTCGGAGCTGATCCGGCTGAACGGCTGGATTATCGTGTTCCGCAGCAAGGGCGTCCTGAATCTGATTCTCGAGAAGGCCGGGCTTATTGATAAGCCGCTCAAGCTTCTCTATAACTATCAGATGGTTGTCTTCGGGATGATTTACGCCCTTCTTCCGTTCATGATTCTCTGCGTCTATTCTTCCGTTGAGAAGATGGACTGGAAGCTTGTGGAAGCCGCGAGGGATCTCGGCGGAAACGCAGCGCAGGCCTTTCTTACGGTGACGCTTCCGATGACGATGCCGGGCCTTCTCTCAGGCGTGGTTCTGACATTTATTCCCTCCATGGGGCTTTTCTTTGTGGCAGACCTTCTCGGCGGAAACAAGATCGTGCTCGTGGGAAATGTGATCCAGCAGCAGCTGACGAAAGGACGCAACCTCCCGTTTGCGGCTGCGCTTTCTGTTGTTCTTATGATACTTACGTCCCTCTTTATTGCCGCATACAGGCGGATCACGAAGACGGACCAGCTGGAGGGACTGATCTGAAATGAAATCAAAAAGCAGGCTTCCGGGCATTTATCTGGCGGTCGTCACAGCCATCAGCTACGTGCCCATCGCGGTTACAATCATTTATTCCTTTAATCATTCGAAAATCTCGTCCGTGTGGGAGGGATTTTCCCTCGAATGGTATGAGCGCCTTTTCAGTGACGCGGACATCTTTGTTTCGCTCCGCAACAGCCTGATCCTGTCGGTTCTGGTCTGTGCGGTATCCGCCGTCATCGGGACACTCGGCGCACTGGGCGTAAAGCGCACAAATTTCAGGCTGAATAAAGTGATGGCCTATTTTTCCTCCGTTCCGATTATGATTCCGGAGATCATTCTCGGCATGGTATATCTCGCGCTTTTCAGCTTCATGAATCTGCCGTTCGGTATTGTTACCCTCGTGATCGCCCACGCGTCTTTTTGCATACCGTATATCTACATGATGGTTTCCGGAAGACTTTTCGCGATGGATCCCTCGATTGAGGAAGCGGCGCGGGACCTCGGCGCGAGCCCCTTCGAGGTGTTCCGCGACATTACGTTTCCCGCAATTCTTCCGGGGCTTCTTTCGGGTCTTCTGCTGTCCTTTGCGATGAGTTTTGACGACGTGGTGATCTCGATTTTTGTCACCGGCCCGGGGTTTAACACTCTGCCGCTTAAAATCTACACGAGGATGAAGACAGGGGTTACGCCGGAGATCAACGCTCTCGCGACGCTTATGATTCTTGCCACCACAATACTGATTCTGTTATCATGGAAGCTCAACAAAACAGGTGATAAAGCGGAAGAAGAGAAATAACGCTTATATCATAAAGGCAGCCTATGCGGAAAGCAGGGCTGCTGGTTTCACGGATTCAAAGGAGGTACATTTGATGAACAAAAGACTTATCGCTGCAGCAGTTTTCGCTGCCTGTGTGATCGGGACCACCGGGGCTGTTACGGCTGAGGAGCTGCCGGACATCAGCGGAACAACGCTCAACCTTTATACCTGGGACGGCATGTTCCCGCAGGAGGTTCTTGACGGTTTTACCGAGAAGTACGGAGTCAAGATCCAGTACAGCAACTTCGACTACGATGAAGATATGCTGGCGCGGCTTGAGACAAACGGCGCTTCTGAATACGACGTGGTGATCGCTGACGACTACATCCTTAAGATGGTCAACGACGAGGGACTTTCGGAAGAACTCGACAAATCGAAGATTCCGAACTACGACAATCAGAACGAGGCCTTCATGAGTCTCTTCTATGATCCGGAGAACAAGTATAACGTGGTCTACGGAGTCGGTATTCCGCTCATCGTCTACGATCCTTCGCTGATCGATATCGAGATCAGCTCTTTTGAGGATCTGTGGGACGAATCCCTTGCGGACAACGTCGCGATCATCGGAAATTACAGAGTTATCGACGGCTTCACCCTGAAGACGCTCGGCGAGTCCTTTAACACCGAGGATGTTGACAAGATCCGCGAAGCAGGGGAAAAGCTGGTTACCCTGGCGCCGAATATCCGCGCCATCAACGACACGAACACCCAGGATCTTCTGCTTAGCGGAGAGGTCGGCGCCGCGTTCATGTATACCTCACAGGTAACGCTCGCGCTGCGTACGAATCCGGAGCTTGTTGCCGTATATCCGTCCGAAGGTCTCGGCATCGGAACGATGGCGCAGTTTATCCCGAAGAACGCGCCGAATAAGGAGGCAGCGTACGCATTTATCAATTACCTTCTTGAGCCGGAGGTTGCGGCGAAGTGCTTCGATTCGGACGAGTTCGGATACTACTGCACCAACAAGCCGGCGGAGGAGTTCATCTCGGAAGAAAACCGCCAGTACGTCGTGCTTCCGGATGATATCACATGGGAGAGCGGAGAGGCGATCCAGACGATATCCGACGAAGCAAATGAAGCCCACATGGAAGTCTGGGCAGAGTTCCAGGCAGCGTGCGGCGCATGATAAAAGAGAATTATGACCGATAAAAATGAGCAGGAGGCGTTCAGCCTTCCTGCTCATTTGTTTCTGCGCTGAGATTTCCGGACGATGCGTTAACCAGGCAGTCCGTGAGAGAGTTGTCGGTAAACAGCGTATTTGCGCTGTAGAGAAAGAGGATATCGGTGATGCCGTTCGAACGGATGATCGTCGCCGGATTATCGTAGTAGTACCGGGGATCGATCATCGTGATGCTGTCGTAGTAGGGAATCAGGAACTGCACGAAGCTGTTCGCGTAGGAGTCCTTGAAAAGCAGCAGCTTCTTTCCGGTATCCGCGGCCGTTCTGATTTCGACCACGGGATGATTGCCGCCGAGGAAGACCTGATACTGGTCTTTTTCCTTCAGCTTGTCCCGCATGTAGAGAGACGAGCTCGTTATGCCCTCATCCGGAATCGTTATGTAATAGAGGGCGCCGGGGTTTGGCACATAGATATCGATGCAGTCTTTTGTGCCGTAGTGTCCGCTCTGGGATCCGAGAGTTCCGAGAAATGAGTACGAGAGCATCAGGTGATCATAGGAGGTGTTCGGGCTTTCGATTCCGAGTGCCTGGGCGCTTCCCTCAAAGACTGCCTTTGCGCCGAGGGAAGTCCAGTGGTGATCCGTGCGGTAATAGAGCTGGCCGCCGGTGCCTTTGAGAATCGGGGACGGATCAATGAACGTGACGGATTCGGGAAGCTCTGCCGCGAAATCGCTGATGTCCCGGAGCTGATCGCGCACAGGAGCATTCGGGGGCAGCTTATCCGGCATGACCGCCGCAGCGCAGGGGACAATCATCATCCGCACGGACCTCGTGCCGCAGGAGTTGACGAAGGTGGCTACCGCGTCCTGGAGGGCGCGGATCTTTCCGGGATCCGGCGCTTCCGTATCTGCCAGGAGATAATGGTCCTTCCCGATAAAGACCCCGTGGGACTCTCTCTTTCCGAGAAGGAACTCCTCCGCGGAATTGAGCGATACGAAGGCGTCCCTCAGGAAGAACTGGTCGCTTGCATGGGATGAAAGAGCGGAGAAGAAGCTGCCGTCTTTCAGTGAGTCCGCGGAAAAATGCGGGCGGGAGGACAGATTGCGGTTTTCATTTGCAGAAAAACCTCTGTCCGGCAGAATGATTTCCGCCGCGAGAAAAAAGAGAATGAAGGCGCCGGCAGCAAGTCCGGAGATGCCGAGGAGCCGCCGTTTCAGATTTGGTTCACTGCCGTGTTTCCCGCCGGATGCGGAGAACAGCTTTTTTATTATTTCTGCCACAACAAAACCTCACGTCAGAACTTGAAATAAAGGAATGAAGAGTAGGTGCCGGCCAGCATGGCCGCTACAGCGCTGATCAGAAGAAATACGCAGACCGCCGTGTGGAGAACGGTCACGGTGCGCTCCGCGAGCCCGAAGCGGTTTTCATAGATAAAACGGCTGTAGAGCTTTGAAGGAATTTCCGTGCAGCCGAACGCCGCTATAATAAGCAGCAGAAGATTTCCCCTTAAGAGGAACAACGACATGTTGTCGGCGAAGCCGTAAGCGCCGGCTCCGAAGAGTCTTCCGATGAGGGAGAACGCCTCCCCGATGGTCGGAGAGAAGAAGAATACCCATCCGATAAATGTCACAAGTACCGTAAGGATCGTTCTTATAACCTTCGGAATCCCGGCAAGCAGACGGTTAAGGACATACCGGTCAAGAAGCACGAAGACGCCGTGATAGAGTCCCCAGATAAGGAATGCGAGGGTATTTCCGTGCCATATGCCGGTGAGTATCCAGACGACCGCTGTGTTGAAAATGATGCGGCCTGTGCCGACCCGGCTGCCTCCCATCGGGAAATAGACGTACTGCTTGAACCAGTTTCCCAGGGAAATGTGCCAGCGTCTCCAGAATTCGGCTACCGAGGAGGAGAGATACGGGTGATCGAAGTTTTTATCGAAATGGAACCCGAACATCTCCGCGAGGCCGATGGCCATATCGGAATAACCGCTGAAATCGAAGTAGAGCTGGAGACTGTAGAAAATCATGGTGAGCCAGGCGGAAAGCACCGTCGGCTGTCCCTGGCCGCCCGAAGCGGCAAACGCGGCGCCGAGTGCGTCCGCGATCAGCGCCTTCTTGAAAAGACCGGTCAGGAAGAGGGAAAAGCCCGAATAGAATTCCTTCTTGCCGGCTGTGCGCTCCGCAAGTTCCTTCTCCATGTCCGCGTACTGAACGATCGGTCCGGATGCGACCTTCGGGAAGAAGGACACATAGATCAGAAAATACAGCGGATTCTTCTGCACTTCCGCTCTTCCCTGATAGAGGTCGAACAGGTAGGAGAGAACGGTAAACGTGTAGAAGGAGATGCCAAGCGGCATGGAATCCGCCAGATACTTGAATACCGCAAGAAGCAAAAGATCCGCTGCCGCGGCTGCGATCAGAACTCCCTTCGCCGCTTTTTCGGATCCGCGGGATCTTAAGGACGCGGATTCAAGTCCCGTCAGATAGTTGAAGAGAAAGGAAAACAGCAGAAAAATCAGGTTTTCCGGTTTCCCGAAGGCGTAGAAAATGAGACCCGCCGCTGCGAGCACGATGTTCTTCCCGGGCTTCGGGACCAGATAATATATAAGAAGTATAAGAGGGAGAAATACAAAAACAAAATATATGCTGGAAAATACCACCTTAAGCTGTGCCTCCGGATATGATTACTTGCGTCTTAAAAGCACCGGTCCGAATCAGAGCGCATTTCTCACTGCGTTTTTCACCTTCACCGGATCGCTGCCGGAGCAGAACAGACAATAACCGCCCTCTGAGTAAGTCACGCTCTTTTCGAGCATCTCGGTCTGGTCCACGCCGTAGCCGTTGAAGCTTGCAAGCTGCGTCTCAAGACGTTTTCCGATCGCCGACAGAACGCCTTCTTCCTGGGATTCATCCTTAAGCTTTACGAGTAAGAGCTCCTCGGCGCCCATGTTGGTTTTGGGGCAGAACAACAGCACGCCGTCGTAATCCGAAGGGGAGAACCCGTAGAGCCTGCGGACCATCTGGTTGTCACCCTGAACCGTATTTGAAAGATCCGCCGCTTCCTGCGCCGTTCTGGCCATGGCGTCAAAGGGAGTCGCGCTGGATTTTGTGACGTGCAGCTGCTGGAACAGCAGTAAACCGATCATCACAAATGCAGCCCATTTGACCGCTCCGGGAATCAGGACCATCGGAGAGGCAAAAACGCTCAGATGGTTAAATGCATATTTTATGCCTGCCGCCGCGCGGGAGGCGAAATAGGCGGCCGCCCTTAAGAAAATGAGACCTGCCCTGCGGATTTTCCGGAGCAGGGGAGATCCCGTCTGCTGCCGGCTCCGGGCGGCGTGCCGGTTTGTTCCGCGGGAAAGAGATCTTTGTGCGCTTTGCCCGGCGGAAGCTGAATGCCGGGCTGACGATCGTGACGAAGACCGTAACGACGAAGAACGCGACGACGAAGACCGCGACGAAGTCCGGACCGACGAAGAACGGGCGGACGTTTTTCGCGAAGTTGAGACGTGTCCGGACGAGGTATTTGCCGGCTTCCGGCCGCGGTTTCCAGCCAGGGCCGGGTCCGTTCTGCGGCCGGAATTCATAAGCGCCTCTCTCCGCTCCGCGCGGGCAGCCATCTGGGCCTTCGCGGATCTGGAGGTTTTGGTCCGGCGCGATGTATTCTGTGTTTTATCCATTTCCTATCGATATACTCCCTTAATCAAGCCGCATCCAGGGCGTCGGATGAAGTCTCCGTTTCACTGCTTAAGCTGCTTTCATATTCAAATCTCGCCTTCAGCATCAGCTTTGCCCACAGCGGATACGCTTCCGGGAAGAAATGCTGTCCGTCGGTATCGTAGTAGTCCTCATGGCCGTCGAGCATGTGATCACAGTCGATCCAGACAGCGCCGAGCTCTTCGGTCATCTGCTTCATGGCCTCGTTGTACTCCGGTATCTTCAGATAATTGGAATCGTTGTCGATCGCGTGCTGGTTGACCGGGATAATGGAGGAGACATAGAATTCCGCGTAGGGAAGCTCATCCATGAACATCCGTATAATTCTGCTGTAGGCCTCGATGAAGCCGTCCAGCGTATCCCAGCTGCCGTCCACGTCATTCATGCCGTAGGTAAAGTAAACCTGCGAGGGATAGATATCGAGCGCGGTATCGAGATACTGTTCCGCGTCCGTGCACATAGCTCCCATGTCGGCCAGAATCCGTGATTTCGGAAGGAAATTGTTATACTGGAAATCATCCGCGCGGGAATCACCGAGGATGACGGCGTCGCTGAAGCAGGACCAGATGTCGGTCTCGCCGCTGTCAATCTTTTCCAGTGTTTCTTCCAGCTGGAGACGAAGAGTTTCCTGCCGCGCTTCGCGGATTGCGGCGTGCACGCCCTCGGCGCCGGTTGCTTCAAGAGCCTCAAGATAGGCAAGACTTTTTTGAATTTCCGCGTTTTCTTCAGCCCGGCGGCGTCGTCCCGCGACTCCGCCGATAATTACGATAAGCAATACAACAAGCAGAGCACCGGCACCAGCTGCAGTCCGGACTCTGCGGTCTGAAAAGATTTTCATGATAGATCAACGTCTTATAAATGTTATAGTTAAGTGTGTCACTTATGCAGTATAACATCGGAAACGATTATTTGACAATCCATTCTCTTTTGTCTATAGTGATAAAAACGGAAATGTGCCTTGCGAGCGCATTTTCCGGAAGTTTACGAAACACAGACGGTGAGTGTGTATGACAATCAGAAAGCTTGGGATATTGCTCGCGGCAGCAGCTCTTGGCGCCTGTATTTGCTGCGGCTGCGGGAAAAAGGAACAGGAGGATCAGGGAACGTCGCTTTCCGTGGCTTCAGAGCCGGAAAATGAGGCCATGACGGGCGAGACCGTCGGGATCTCATTTCCGGATGAGAGTGATCCGAGGTGGACCGCGGACGCTGTGGAGCTGACAGCGCTTCTTAAGTCCCACGGATATGACACGAAGGTGCTCTACTGCGGCGGAAGCGCCGAACAGCAGAGCCGGGATATTGATTCCATGATCGCCTCGGACTGCAGACTTTTGATTATCTCGGCTGCGGATACGGGAGGTCTTACCTCCGTGATGCAGAGAGTAAAGGAAGCCGGAATTCCGGTGATCGCCTACGACAGGCTGATCAGGAATACGGACGCTGTTACAGATTACGTCGGATCAGACGATTACAGCGTCGGCGTGATGCAGGCGAAGTATATCCTCGACCGGCTGGGACTTAAGGAAGCGGAGACTTCGAAGGTATACAGCATTGAGTTCGCGGCGGGAGATAAGGCGGATCCGGGACAGGGCTATTATTTCAACGGGGCGTACGATACGCTGAAGCCCTATTTCGACAGCGGAGCTCTGCAGATTCCGTCGGGAGAAACCATGTTCGCGGATGCCGTGTGCGACGTCGCTGCTGCAAATGAAGGCGCGGATAAGAACGCGCAGGAAAAGACCGTCCAGGACCTTGCGGCAGACCGCATGAAAAGGATTCTGCAGCGGTCATACCCGAACGCGGAGCAGCTCGACGCGGTGCTCTGCACTGACGACGCGGCGGCAGCGGGAGTTATCAAGGCGGTGGGCTCGAGTTACTCGGGCAAGAACCAGGTCGTGATTACAGGAATGGGCGGCGGCGATCAGGCGCTTTCGCTGATCCGGGACGGAAAGCAGAGTATGACGGTGGTAAAACCGCCTGAAAGACTGCATAAAATCACAGCGCTGCTGGCGGTATCAATCCTTCGGGGCGAGTCTCCCGACTCAGTGCTGATTGAAAAGGCGAATCTCGGAGATGACATCCGGTACGATACCGAATCCTATGACAACGGAATGGGCGTGGTCGAAGCGTATGCTGCCCGTCCGGAGACGGTCACATCGAAAACACTTGAAGGAGAATCATGATGGCTTTATGGGGAAACAGCCCGCAGGGGGCCGGGAACGGAAATGACGGCGGAGACCGCCGTGATCCCAGAATGCGGATGACGTTCGGCGCGATTGTCGCGGCATATCTGATCTATCTCGGATACAGCCTGCTGAAAGGATACTTTGCCGGCGAAGAGGGAATTCCGGGTTGGGCCGCGATTCTGTTCGGCGCCATTTTCATCATCGCAGGAGCGGGGTATATCCTTTACCAGCTGAAGCTTTACCGCGAGTTCAAGGCTGCCGATGAGGCGGAGGAAGCGCTGCCGCCGGAACGCCCGGAGACAGGCACGGAGCCGGAGAATGAGACTTTGTCCGGAGATTCCGCTCCGGAGGAAACGCCGCCCGATGATACGGAGGATGCGGAAACACAAACAGAATAACTGCACGAAATTTCCAGGCTGCTGCATCGCTGATGCAGCAGCCTTTTTGAGCGATAAAGCCGAACGCGCAGGTCATGCTTGCATGAACCTGCATGTGAGGCGAACGTACATCGAGCGGCCTGCCGCGAGATGAGCGATAAAGCTGTTCGAAAGATGTTGACATGGAAGAAAGAGATGATATAATAAAACTAATTCATGACATGGTTTTAAAAACTACGTGACACGGAACGAGAAGACGAGGTGGATTATGATCAGTATGAGCGCGGATAAGAAACACAGAAGAGAACTGACACGATTCGGGGAGCTTCCGGAAACCGTATCCTTCCGGATCCGTGAACCGGGATCCGCCCTGACCCATTTTATCGGCCTGATCCTTTTTTCAATCGGAGCCGGTCCCCTGCTTGTGAAGGCGAAGGCTGCGGGCGGAGCGGTATTCGCGGGCATCTGCGTCTATGTGGCGGCAACCTGCCTGCTCTACGCGGCCAGCACGACTTATCATACGGTTGTGACTGACAGGAAACGCACGACCTTTTTCCGGAAGCTGGATCACGTCTCGATTTCGATTATGATCGCGGGAACCTATACGCCGATCTGCGTCACAATTCTCCGGGAATGCTCGGGTATGTATCTTCTCGCCGCTGTCTGGACGCTTGCCCTGCTCGGCGTGGGTATGAAAATGCTCTGGGTCACCTGCCCGAAATGGCTGTCCTCTCTGATTTATATTGCGATGGGATGGCTCTGCGTATTCGCGATGAAGGACATTCTTGCCCGCATGCCTGCAGCCGCGTTTTTATTCCTTCTTTCCGGCGGCCTGTTCTATACGGCCGGAGCGGTTGTTTACGCAATGCATCCTGAAAAATTCGACGAGAAGCACATTTATTTCGGCTCGCATGAGATCTTCCATGTGCTGATCATGCTCGGCACGCTGTGCCATTTTATCGTGATGTACCGGTTTATCGTATGAACCATGTGATCAGTCCCCCACCTCAACGCCGCAGAGGCGCAGGTGGGGGACTGATCATCTCAGCGGGGGGTAAAGCCCCCGCTGAGAAGCCGCTGTAAGCGGCCATGGTTCACGAGCAAGCAGCGCAGCGGATTGCGAGTGGCCGCTTAAGTCGCGCCTTCCGGCGGCTGAGGGCGGGGCCGCGCATCAAACTGGACTTAAGAAAGCTGATTTACCGCGTTACTTCGCTATGTTATAATCAAATATCACCCGGGCGGTGACCATCCGCCCGGCTTTTCTTTTATTTGGAAGGTATTAGGTAAAGGAGGCAGCGGCATATGGCAGACGTTATCATTATCGGCGCGGGAACAGCAGGTCTTTCGGCGGCAATTTATGTGCAGAGAGCAGGAAAAAGCGCGCT
>CADBRO010000206.1 GCA_902797075.1 uncultured Lachnospiraceae bacterium | reverse complement strand
GTCGAGAGATTCGCCCTCTTTGACAATGACATTTGCCATAAACCTGATTTCACCTCCCCCTTACCTTAACGGGGTATTTTCAAACTCTTGCTATTATACACACAGTATCTGAAGTAAGTCAATGAATTTTTCAAAGAGTCCTTCAAAGCTGCTGAAGCGCTGTTTCCTTCGCGGATTCGAGAGCTTCGTCTACTTTTGAAGGATCCTTGCCTCCTGCCTGGGCCATGCCGGGACGTCCTCCGCCACCGCCGCCGCAGATCTGTGCAGCTGCCTTGACGATATTGCCCGAATGCGCTCCGGCTTTCACTGCTCCGTCCGTCGCAGAAGCCATGAAGCTGACCTTTCCGCCGGATACAGATGCAAGGATTACAACAGATTCGCCCAGCTGTTCCTTGAGCATATCTCCGAGATTACGCATATCGCTGATATCCACATCGGAGAGCTTTCTTGCCAGAACCTTGATTCCGTTCTTCTCTACCGCTTCGCTGCCGGCATCTCCCATGGAGTCTCTGGCAGCCTTAGCCTTCAGGGCTTCGATTTCGGACGCACGTGATTTCAGCTCTTCCTGCAGATGGGAAATTCTCTGAACCACCTCTGCCGGTGTTGTCTTCAGAAGCTTCGCCGCTTCGGCAAGCATCTCTTCCTGTCTGCGGTAATGATCAAATACACCCTGATCCGTGAGGGCTTCGATACGCCTGACGCCGGCGGCGATTCCCGACTCGCTGACAATCTTGAAAGCACGGATTTCGGAAGTGGATTTTACATGTGTGCCGCCGCACAGCTCCTTTGAGAAATCTCCCATCGAAACAACGCGCACCGTGTCGCCGTATTTTTCTCCGAAAAGAGCCATGGCTCCGGTGTTTCTCGCTTCTTCAAGCGACATGACATCGGTGTGGACCTCGAGAGCACTGCGGATCTCGTCGTTTACTATCTCCTCGGCCCTGCGGATCTCCTCCTCTGTCATCGGTTTAAAATGAACGAAGTCGAAGCGCAGCCTGTACGGATCCACATAGGATCCCTTCTGCTCGACGTGGTCGCCGAGCACTATCTTAAGCGCTTTCTGAAGCAGATGGGTCGCACTGTGGTTCTTTTCCGTCGAGGCTCTTAAAGCCTCCGATACGGACAGAACGGCTTTGTCACCTACCCTGATGGTTCCTTCCGTTACGGTCCCGATATGTCCTACGCGGCCTCCGCGCAGCTGGATGGTCTCCTTCACCTGGAATTTTCCAAGATCCGTGGTGATCATGCCAGTGTCGCCGACCTGTCCGCCCATGGTGGCATAGAACGGCGTCTTTGCCGTGATCAGGGTTCCCTCATCTCCGTCGGCGAGAGCACGGACAAGTTCTCCGTAGTGATCGTCGTCGACCTTGGATGTAAGCACAAGAATCTCCGATGTATCGCAGGTGGTATCGTATCCGGTAAATTCCGTGGTGATATCGCTGCTGATCTCATCATAAACAGTGGCTTTGGCACCCATATAATTTGTCTTTGCCCTGGCGCCCTTTGCACGTTTTCTCTGCTCCTGCATGCAGGCGTCAAAGCCTTCTTCGTCGACGGCATATCCCTTCTCGCCGAGAATGTCCTTCGTGAGGTCGAGGGGGAATCCGTAGGTGTCGTAAAGCTCAAATGCCTTGTCGCCGGAGAGAATCTTTGCGCCTGAAGCTTCAAGCTCCTTCTCCCGCTCCGCAAGTATGCCGAGTCCCTGATCGATCGTTTTTCCGAAGGCTGCCTCCTCAGATGCAAGCACGTCATGAATGAAATTATATTTTTCCTCGAGTTCCGGATAGCCCTCTTTTGAGGTATCTGCGACGGTCTTTGAAAGATCCGCGAGGAAAAAGCCTTTAATACCCAGCTTGCGTCCGTGTCTTGCGGCTCTTCTTATGAGTCTGCGCAGCACGTAGCCTCTGCCTTCATTAGAGGGAGTAATGCCGTCAGAAATCATGAATGTGGCCGAGCGGATATGATCGGTTATAATACGGATCGACACGTCCGTATCGCGATCCTTCTGATACTCGGCTCCGGCGATCTCGCAGATTCTGTCGCGAAGCGCCTTGATCGTGTCGATGTCAAACATGGAATCGACGTCCTGGACAGCGACGGCCAGTCTCTCGAGACCCATGCCGGTATCGATGTTTTTCTGTTCAAGCGGCGTATAGTTTCCATTTCCGTCATTGTTGAACTGTGTAAATACGTCGTTCCAGATTTCCATGTACCGGTCACAGTCGCAGCCCGGCGCGCAGTCCGGCTTGCCGCATCCGTATTTTTCGCCTCTGTCGTAATATACCTCGGAACACGGGCCGCACGGACCTGCTCCGTGCTCCCAGAAATTATCTTCCTTCCCGAAGCGGTATATTTTCTCCTTTGGAATGCCGATTTCGTTATGCCAGATGTCAAACGCTTCGTCGTCATCCAGATAAACCGAAGGATAGAGTCTGTCCTTGTCAAGTCCGACCGTTTCGGTCAGAAATTCCCAGGTCCAATGAATTGCTTCCGTCTTGAAATAGTCGCCGAAAGAGAAATTTCCGAGCATTTCAAAGAATGTGCCGTGACGGGCTGTATGGCCGACGTTATCGATATCGCCGGTTCTAATGCACTTCTGGCAGGTGGCAACACGTCTTCTCGGAGGAATTTCCGCTCCCGTAAAATATGGCTTCAGCGGCGTCATGCCGGCATTGATCAGCAGGACGCTGTTGTCATTGTGCGGCACGAGCGAGAAAGATTTCATAACCAGGCATCCCTTGCTTTCCATAAAGTCAAGGAACATTTTTCTAAGTGTATTTACTCCGTACTTTTCCACAACTGACCTCCATCTGCTGCGGCGGCTTAAGGGCTGAACCACCCTCCTGCATTTACCTTATTATCGCCGCAGTGCTTATTACTATACCACAACACGGTTAAGGCATACAAGATTGCGCTTTAATTCAGAATGATTCTTTAAGAGCGTCGGCTGCTTCCGTGGCAAGCTTGTCGCAGCGCTCATTTTCAGGATTCCCGTTATGCCCTTTGACCCAGATCCAGCGCACGCTGTGAGGCTTAGCGGCTTTCAGGAGTCTCTGCCACAGATCGGGATTAAGAACAGGTTTCCCGTCGGATTTTTTCCACCCCTTTTTAATCCATGAATCGATCCATCCGCTGTTGAATGCGTCGGTCAGGTACTTGGAATCCGAATAGAGGGTAACGCTGCAGGGAAAATTCAGCGCCTCCAACCCTGCGATAGCCGCCATCAGCTCCATCCGGTTGTTGGTGGTCTTTGCATATCCTTCCGAAAGCTCTTTTCTGTGGGTTGTGCCATTCGCATCCACATATAGAAGAACGGTGCCATATCCTCCCGGACCGTCGGGATTCCCTCTTGCGGAACCATCGGTATATATCGTAACTTCTTTCATTCCCATTCTCCCGTCCTGTCAAATCTTAGAGCCCGCTCTTCCGCGCGCTTCGCGATATTCTCGTTAAATCCTGTCTTTCTGAGAAGCCGGATCGCATTGCGTCCTTCGGCAGGACCTTCTTTCAGAAGATAGTCAAACACAACATCTCCGTCCTGTATTGTTTCGCCGAAATGAACATTCCGGTAGATTCCATCTAGCAAAACGGTGAGTTCCCTGTCATGCGTCGCTGCAAAGATCTGAATATTTCCCCGGGCAGCCTCTTCCAGAACCGACGCGGAGGCTGCAATACGCTCGACGGTATTTGTGCCTCGGAGCACTTCATCAGTGAGCGCAAGAACCGGCGGTCCGCTTATGACCGATGCGTCGCAGATCCTCCTCAGAGAATTTAGCTCCGCAGTAAAGTAGCTTTCTCCGGCAGAAAGATTATCTTTAACCGCCATGGACGTCATAATCCGATAAAAAGGAGCTTTATAGGAAACGGCGGGGGCAAATCCGAGACTCTGCGCAAGAATGGCGGCAATTCCGATGCTTTTCAAAAATGTGGATTTGCCGGAAGCATTCGATCCGGTGATCAGAATTCCTCTGACTGCAGTAAGACTGTTCGGCACCGGACTGTCGAGCAGCGGGTGATAGAGGTTTTCGAAGGAAAGCTCCTGTCCTGCAAATTCCGGCTCGCAGCGCGGAGTAAATGATTCCATGAAGGAGGCGGCTGAAATCGCAGCGTCGATTCCTCCCGTCAGCATAAGCAGACGGACAATGCTGTCCCGATGTCCCGCAAAACCGGCAAGCATTCGGTCGTAACAGAGAAGATCTATATGAAAGAACATTTTTACATACTCGAGAATCGCATCGCCGATCCCGGTATTGACGGAGGATCCGGAACCGACGATAAAGAAGCTGCGCCTGAACCATGAGAATTCCCTGCGTACATCAAGGAATACGTCAGAGTATTTTGACAGAGCGGAAATTTCGAGACCTGCCAGCTTCTCCGCTGCGTCAAGAAGCATTCTGACGGCGTGAAGTCCTTCGAGCCCGGCCCCGATCCGGTCCTTCATCCGAAGGTGAATCCTAAAATCGAAAAAAAGCACCGGTATCAGTGCGCATATCGCAGGGGCAGGCGCAATAAAGAGAAGAATCAGGCAGGCGGCGGTAAGAATCGACAGGAAGAGATACGACGTGTATCCGATCTTTTCCTGGCGGTCCAGACAGGAAACAGCTCCGTAGAAAGAGTTGTTTTTCAGAAAGCCTATATTACTTAAGACTTCATATACCCGCAGCCGGTCCTTTCCGTTTCCGGCAAAATAATCTTCAAGTCCGGTCCTCTCCTTCAGCTTTTCAGCTTCCAGCAGCGGATGCGTAAGCCAGAGATAAAGGACCTCAGCGCCTGCGGATGACGCTGTGCGGACGGCGCGGAGAAAAAGACTGTCAAGGTCAAGGTCTTCCGCCGTTGTCCGGTCGATTTCACAGCAGTTTCCGCACTCCGCAGCTACAGAATTGTCCGTTTGAAACGCATCCGAGAGATCTTTTGCGTGAAGCAGGATATCATCAGAAAACAGCTGCGGCACTTTCGTACCCCAGCTGCTCTTCATTCTTTTTTCAATATTTCGTTTGCGCTCATGTCTGCCGCGGATCACTGCAACGGTGAACAGCACCGCCATCAGCGAGATGATCAGAAGCAGCATTATAAAAGGCTCCGTTTTCATGCGTATTTCTGAATAAATTCACAGCATTTTTCATGTCTCGACCAGAACTTTGCGTCTCCGACCTGATTGCTGCTGCTTGTATCTGCCTGGTCGAGCTTCAGCGCCCACATAATGGTATCAAGTGTATAGCTGTTCTTGGCGCGGCATTTTGAGAAGATTCTGTCGGCGCCGTTCTTTCCACCGAGGTGGCGGATCTGGCAGTACATCATGATTGCCCATGTATTGTCGGTGTATTCCGACTTGCAGGAGCTCACGTACTGCTTCATAAGGGAAGTAAACATCGCATCCTGAACAGCTTTTCCGGTTTCAGTTGTGATCAGCTTAACAAGGATGTCCTTTTCTGCTGCACTCGGCTTCCATCTCGTCTGAACCCAGTTCTTCTTAAGAGCTGCCTGGATCAGGCCTTTCTTATCGATCTTTTTAAATTCAGCCGGATTTCTGCTGTAGATTGTCTTTATCAGATACTGTGCTTCTTCTCCGTAGAAAGCACCCCATCCGAGCGTGCAGGTGTGCTCCAGAGAGCTGTTGGTGTAAGGAGCCGTATAGTCGGCGTAATCTCTCTGTCCGTATACCTGTCCGCCTGTCTCGACTGCGCCGATGATATTCGTAAGGACCTTGTAGTCGCTTGAACTCATACCGGTCTTGGAGGACGTCTTGTATTTTGATGTGGTTGTGCTTCCGGAACTGACGGAACCTCCAAGCTTTACGAACTTCCAACGCTCACCCTTCATATGAGCATGGTAGGTATGCATATAGATTTTCGCGTTGTTCAGAGTAGAACTCTGAGCGACGGTCAGCATTTTCTTGGAAATGCTGGACTGGATCATATAATAATCCCCGTTTTTGAAAATATGCCACTTCTGGTAGTTATGCTTTCCGTCCGTTCCCTGTCTTACAATAGCTCCTTCTTTGGTGGAACCGCCGCGGATACCAAGTACAAGCTTGGATTTTTTATTCTTGATGGTATAGGTGCCGTCGTTGTTTCTGGAAATATAGAAAACCTGCCCTGTGTTCTTACTGTATGTTCTTGAAACATACTGAGCGTATCTGGCTGTTGAGTTTCCCTTTACGGACAGTGCCCTGGTGGGTGCACAGCGCGGAATCAGTACATAATAGCCGGAGGGGATGCTTGCGGTCGGCTTGATCGGGCTGACCTTCTTAGTTTCGGCAAATACTGATGCAGACATCAGAAACAGCATAAATGTTAATGTTGCGAGTTTAAAAAACTTTTTCATGATTCCCTCTCGATGGTGAGCTAAATCAGTTATTGCAATTTTTTAATATTAATTTAACATTTCCGTAGCTATTTTGCAAGTTTAATTTCCCGGACAAGAACACCTTCGAAAAAAGTGTTCGATATTTTGTCTTTTGTTTTACGAAATTTCGAGAAACATTTCAAAGCTTCCGTATTGATATCTTTCGCATATTCTCTGTCGTCTGATGCGCCTGTCTCATGGTAAAGAAGAAGATATACGCTTTCCGCCATGCCGGATAAATAAAGAAATGCGCTTCCTGCGATACTCTGATTCTCTCCTTTTCTGCCGGCGAGTCCGCCGAACATTTCAAGTATATCAAGCAAAACATGAAGAAATTCCAGCAGATCCCCGGCGTCTTCGCCGGAAGACCGCGGATTCCGGTAAAACTGTTCCAGCATGCCGGCTGCCTGTTTCATTTCATGACGAAGATCGGGATCGCAGATCGCAGCCGCAGCTTCCGCGGCAGTTTCATAAGCGGCTTCGGAAAGACGATTGAGGATCATTTGCGGGAATTGAGGTTCAGCCTCACTTATTGTGCGTTCATTCATATTGAAATCATGCCTCAACATTTCAATTTGTTCATGTTCTCATGCGCCAATGCGGTGAATTGAGCATTTATCAGCGCTGTCTGAGACATTCTAAATCAACTCTGTTCTAAATGCAAGGAGCGGCAGACATTGCCGTAATAGTTTCGTAATATATGCTTACTCTATACTTCATATTTTGCTGTTATACTTTGGGATACATCGGAGGAACTTTATGGATAAGTATATTGAATTAAATACCGGCCGCAGTATGCCGAGGCTGGGACTCGGACTCTATAAAACCTCTAACGGATCCGAGATGGAATCTGCATTTAATTCTGCCGTGACGATGGGCTACCGTCTGTTTGATACCGCCTCGGCTTATAAGAATGAAGACGGTCTCGGAGCTGCGATTGCATCGTGCCAGCTTCCAAGAAGAGAGCTTTTCATCACGACAAAGATCTGGAACAACGCCCAGAGAATCGGAAATATAGAAAGTGCTTTTGCCAGATCTCTTGAGCGGCTCGGACTTGATTATGTCGATCTTTATCTGATCCATTGGCCTGTACCGGGATGCTACCTTGACACGTGGCAGGTGCTTGAGGATATCTACCGTTCCGGTCGCGCGAAAGCGATCGGCGTATCGAATTTCAATGAATTCCAGCTGGATGAGATACTCGAACACGGCAGCATCGTTCCGGCGGTTAATCAGATCGAGTATCATCCGCTGTTTGTACAGGATGGAATCCGGAGATTCTGCCAGCAGAACGGCATCGTTGTCCAGGCTTATGCACCGCTTGCACGCGGGGCGTACCTTGAAAAGGATATTATGTCGCAGATTGCTGCAAAATATAACCGGAGCGCCGCTCAGGTCGGACTCCGGTGGATTCTTCAGAAAGGCTGCTGTGTGATTCCGAAATCCGTCAGAGACGACAGACTTCTCGAAAACAGCCAGATTTTTGATTTTACTCTTGATGAATATGAGATGGAGGCAATTGAAGGTCTCAACGAGAACTATCATGCCGCCAGCATTCCGGAAGATCTTCTGGTCTGAAGTTATTTTCCATCTTCCGGTCGCGAAGCATCAGATCGGCAAATGCCTGCTTAGGATCTTTATTCTCAAACAAAACTGCATTTACTTCTTCAGTAATAGGAAGCGGTGCTTCGTACTTTGTCGAAAGTGCGAGTGCCGCTTTTGCTGAATATACACCCTCGACAATCTGACCGACCTCGCTGCAGGCCTCTTTCATAGACATTCCCTGTCCGATCAGGATACCCGCTTTTCTGTTTCTTGAGTGAACCGAAGCGCAGGTGACAATCAGATCGCCGATACCGCTGAGACCCTGCAGTGTTTCCGCGCGCGCGCCCATTTTAATGGCGAGGCCGGCAATTTCGTGGATTCCTCGTGTAATGAGCGCTGCTTTTATATTATCTCCGTACCCCATGCCGTCCGCCATCCCGGCGGCCAGCGCTATGACATTTTTAAGAGAACCGCCAAGCTCGACCCCGAGAATATCGGGAGTCGTGTAGACGCGGAAAGCGTCGCTGATGAATACGTCCTGCACAAATTCAGCCATTTCACGGTCTTCAGAGGCAGACACGATCGTCGTCGGAAGACCGAGTACGACCTCTTCGGCATGAGTGGGTCCTGACAGAGCTCCTATGACTGCGCCCGGAAGAATCTCGGTAAGAATCATGGCCTGCGTTTTCAGCGAATCTTCTTCTATTCCCTTCGTGACGGTCAAAACTTTGCTGCCGCATGGAATAAACGGCGCAAAGCTCTCCGCGGTCTTACGGGTAAACGGGGACGCGACTGCGAAGACAATCAGCGCAGCTCCGCTGACCGCCATTTCCTTATCGTTCGTATAACGTATGGATTTCGGGAAAATAATCCCCTCGAAAGCCGGAAGTGATCTCTCCTTTTCGAGCCGCCGGGCTTCTTCTTCTGAATGAGCCCAAACGGTTACTTCGGCTCCCTTTCTTGCCAGGTGTGACGCGAGCGCCATGCTCCATGCGCCGCTCCCGATGAGTGAGATCTTCACTTACTGATGCCTCCTTCATTTTTATGGAAAATATAAGTTTTTCTCTCGGTTCCCGCGATCAGGCGCGCGATATTGGAGCGATGCCGGAAAATCATCTCGCCCAGAATAATTGCAGTTAATATGTACATCTCAGCGAGAGTGAATCCGGACAGTCCAAGCCTCCCAATCTGTCCGAGGACGACGGTGCCGATCATAAGAAGCGCTCCGACGAGCAGGCTTGCGAGCGAAACATAGTGTGTAAGCGCAACGGTTCCGAAAAAGAGAATCAGTCCGATCACCGTCATCACCCGGGAGAAGGACATGATGTAACCGGAAGTGCAGGCAACGCCCTTGCCGCCCTTAAATCCCATATAAAAGGGATAATTATGCCCGAGAATACAGCCAAAACCGGTATAGGCCCTCAGCAGATAGTCGAGTTCAGGCGCTAATTTCCCGATCGTTAAGCGCATGACGAGGACTGCGATGATGACCTTCAGCAGGTCTCCGAGCATGACGATCACTCCGGCTTTCAGTCCGAGGGTGCGAAGCGCATTTGTTGTTCCGGCGTTCCCGGAGCCCTGCTTTCGGATGTCAATTCCATGAAGCTTTCCGTAGATAAACGCGGTCTGTATGAGACCGAAGCAGTAGCCGAGAATGGCGGCATATAAACGAACCATAATTCTTTCTCCTTTGTTTAATTCCGCTGAACGTTATTTCGAAATCGTCGTTTTATCATCAGCGGATCGCTCCCTGATAATAAACTTGAGCGCCGTTCCTTTAAATGAAAATGACTTGCGGATCTGATTTTCAATGTAACGGATGTATGAAAAATGCATCAGCTCCTTGTCATTGACGAAAATGACGAAGGTCGGCGGTTTCACAGCAACCTGGGTGATATAGTACAGCTTGAGCCGCTTGCCCTTGTCGGTGGGCGGAGACTGAAGCGCCACCGCCTCTGTCATGATCTCGTTGAGGACACCGGTCGATATTCTCCTCTTCTGGTTTTCCAAAACCATATCGATGGTATCGAAGAGCTTCCCGAGCCTTTGGCCTGTCTCAGCGGAAATGAACAGGATCTCAGCGTAATTCAGATATGAAAGAATCCTCCGGATATCGTTCTCATATTCTTTTGTGGTCCCCGTTGTCTTATCTTCGACGGCATCCCATTTGTTGACGGCAATTACAATGCCCTTTCCTCTTTCGTGGGCAATGCCGGCAATCTTCGCGTCCTGCTCGGAGATGCCTTCAACCGCGTCGATTACGATAACGACCACGTCGGCTCTTTCGACCGCAGTGACTGTCCGGATCACAGTATAGCGCTCAAGCTCTTCCTTAATCTTGCTTTTGCGCCGAAGACCCGCGGTATCGATGAAGACATAATCCTTTCCCTGCCATTTTACAGGGGTGTCGATGGCGTCTCTTGTCGTACCCGCGATGTCAGATACGATGACTCTGTTTTCACCGATCAGTTTATTGATGATGCTTGACTTGCCTACATTGGGTTTTCCCACAACCGCGATTTTCGGAGTATCGTCCTCTTCGTCGCTGTCCATGCTTTCTTCGAAGAATTTCGTTACCTGATCCAGCAGATCGCCGATTCCCTGCCTGTTCGCGGCGGAAATCGGAACGGGATCTCCGATTCCGAGCTCATAGAATTCATAGATATAGGGGGACTGCTTCACGAAATTATCCACGGCGTTTACGCAAAGCACAACCGGTTTTCCGGATTTTCTCAGCATATCGGCCACTTTGCCGTCAGAATCGGTCAGACCGGTCCGAAGGTCGACCATGAAAATGATGACGTCCGCCGTATCGATCGCTATCTGAGCCTGTTCGCGCATCTGCCTGAGGATGATATCGCCGGATTCCGGCTCGATACCGCCTGTATCGATCATGGTAAAATGATATCCCGCCCAGTCCACGTCAGCATAGATCCGGTCGCGAGTAACGCCCGGAGTATCTTTTATGATCGATATGTTTTTGCCCGCGAGAGCATTAAACAGTGTTGATTTACCAACGTTCGGTCTCCCGACAATCGCCGCTATCGGTCTGCTCATAGATTTGTCTTTCCTCGTCTTTCTCAGGGGGAAGTCCCAGAATTGACCGCACCAGGTCATCCCCGCTGTCATTTATAACCCGGACCGGTATCTTCAGTTCTTCAGTTACGTCATCCAGTTTAACGTCGTCAAGAAATACCGCCTCGTCCCGCCGCAGCATACTTACGGGAATCAGAAGCTCGTCGCCGAGGTTCCGTCCCTTAAGCTGCCTTATGAGGTCCCCTCCGGTAATGAGTCCCGTCACGGTAATTCTTTCTCCGAAAAAATCATTCCGGATCGGGATAACCTCCGCTTCGTAGCCTGGAAACGCGGCTTCTATCCTCTTTAAGAGCTCCTTAATATAAGGAGCGGCGAGCATGCCGGATACGGACGTTACTTTTCGCGGAAGATTCTTCCATCCGTCCCGCTCTCTTCCGTATCTCAGGATCGCTTCTTCCGTCTCCTGTTCGAGAAGCCTGAGCATGCCCACGCCATTTTCATACTGGATATATCCGTCGTAGCGGGCAGGTTCCGGCAGCGGCCTGCCTGCAAGAATATACCACTCATCCGACGCGTGTATAAAATGCCGCGGAGCCCCGCGGGTAAGATCCGGTTCGGTCTCTCCCGGCTCCGGCTCATAGGATGCTGTCAGCATACTCATGATTTTTTTCTGCCATCGCTCGATTGTGTCAATCACGCGGCAGGCGTCTTCTTTTGTAAATGGCTCCAGCTGTTCGAGACCGTCTCTGTATTTCGAAAGCCCGACGGGAACAACCGAGACGCTCTGCATTTCCGGCAGGTATTTTGTCAGATCGGATATGGTTCTGTCAAGCTGTTCACCGTCATTCCATCCTTTGCAGAGAACGATCTGGCCGTTCATCGTGATGTGCGCTTCTTTCAGTCGGCTGAGTTTTCGAAGCAAATCTCCCGCGAAACGGTTCCGGAGCATTCTGCACCGGAGCTCGGGATCCGTGGCCTGGACCGAAATATTGATCGGCTCCATCCGGTACCGGATAATCCGGTCTAAATCCCGGTCGGACATATTCGTCAAGGTGACATAATTTCCCTGAAGGAACGAAAGTCTCGAATCATCGTCCTTGAAATAAAGCGTCGGCCGCATGCCCTTCGGCATCTGGTCTATAAAACAGAAAATGCAGCGGTTGCTGCAGGAACGGTATCTGTCCATGAGGGCGCTTTCGAACTCTATGCCGAAATCCTCATTTTCATCCTTATCAATTTCCAACAGGGTTTCGTCGCCGTTTTCCTCGCGGATCAGCACATCCACATGCGAATCCTGCATCAGAAAATGGTAGTCGAAAATATCTTCCGGGCTTTGTCCGTTAATCTCCATAAGATACATACCGGGTTCGACTCCCATTTCCCAGGCGATGCTGTCGGTCTTAACCGTTTTGATTCGATGCCCTGACGGTACCATAGCCCTCCGATCACTGCGGCGCGGTTCCTTAAACGGGCGGAACCGCTTCCTGTGTTTTCTGATAAATGTAATGATTATCATATCAATTTTGCTGATTTTTGTAAACCGCGGCACATTAGTTGCGTACTTGATACGGTGCTGTGATGGATGGTATAATAACAAAGCTCACATATTATCAGACTTACTAAGCGGAGGATTGGAATGTCTGTTTCTGAGAATCACGAAAAAATGCTTCCCGTAGCGCCGCTCAAAATTGCCTATATTAACGGCAGCAGACAGATAGCCCGTCAGGTAAATTCAAATCTCGTCAAAATCAGGAAAAACATCGAAGCGCATGATCACAGCGCCGATCAGGTTTTCGGCTATATTGAACCCGATTACCTGCTTGACGTCAAATTATCCAGGTTCGGAACCGGCGAAGGAAAGGCTGTTCTGAACGAGTCTATCCGGGGAACTGATCTTTACATCATCGCCGACGTCATGAACTACAGTGTTACTTACAACGTCTGCGGTCATATCAACCACATGTCACCCGATAATCATTTTCAGGATCTGAAAAGAATCATCGCAGCCGCGAACGGAAAGGCTCACCGGATCAGTGTTGTCATGCCGTTCCTCTACGAGAGCAGACAGCACAAGCGTTCCGGAAGGGAGTCTCTCGACGCGGCTATGGCACTTGTCGAACTGCAGAATTACGGCGTCTCTGAAATTATCACCTTTGACGCCCACGATCCCAGAGTCAGAAATTCGATTCCTCTTCGCGGATTTGACAATTTCATGCCCACCTATCAGTTCCTGCGGGCGCTTCTTAAGGCAGCTCCGGATCTGAAATTCGATAATCGCCATTTCATGGTGATCAGCCCCGATGAAGGCGCTATGAACAGGGCCGTCTACTTCTCTAACGTCCTTGGCGCTGATATCGGCATGTTCTACAAGAGGCGTGACTATTCAAAAATCGTGAACGGAAAGAATCCAATCGTCGCCCATGAGTTCCTGGGGGATTCAGTCGAAGGAAAGGACTGCGTCATCATCGACGACATGATTTCATCGGGCGGATCCATGCTGGACGTATGCCGGCAGATGAAGGAACGGGGCGCAAACCGTGTTTTCGTGTGTACTACCTTCGGACTTTTCACAGACGGTCTCTCGAAATTCGATGAGTTCTATGAAAAGGGTTATTTTACGAAGATCATAACGACGAACCTCTGCTATCGTCCGCCTGAACTTCTGAAGAGACCGTACTACGAAACAGCGAATATGTACAAGTATCTGGCGAGTATCATCAATTCACTGAACCATGACGTATCTCTTGACAACGTCAAGAGCACGACGAGCAAAATCACAAAAGTGCTTGAAAAGATGCGGTCTTCTTCAGAGAAAAACTCCCGCTGAAACTGCTGTTTAAACATAATAAAAACGGACCTCGCGGTCCGTTTTTATTATGCTCTGTTTTAAATTTATTCTTCGCCCTGGTTGACCTGATCAGCACGTGCAGCGATCTGCTTCGCCTGAACGTCAGCCGGAGCCTGCTCATAGCGGGCAAATTCGAAGGAGAAGTCTCCGGAGCCTCCGGTCATAGACCGAAGAACCGTGCTGTATCCGTAGATTTCGGTCTGCGGTACGTCGGCTTCAATGATTGTGTTGCCCTTGTGATCCGGATTCATTCCGAGAACACGTCCGCGTCTCTTGTTAAGGTCGCCCATGACGTCGCCCGTGAACTGATCCTTTACAGTAACCTTAAGGTTAATGATCGGCTCAAGAAGGATCGGATCCGCTTTCATAAATCCTTCTTTGAAAGCAAGGTGTGTAGCAGTCTTGAACGCCTGTTCGGAGGAGTCTACCGGATGGTAGGATCCGTCGTACAGAGTAGCCTTCACGCCGACAACCGGATAAGCAGCGACCGGTCCGCTGAGAACGCATTCCATAAGTCCCTTTTCAACCGCCGGATAATAGTTCTTCGGAACCGCACCGCCGACGACTTCGATGGCGAATTCATACGGCTTTGTCATATCGCCGCTGGGCTCGAAGCGCATCTTGACGTGACCGTACTGTCCGTGTCCGCCTGTCTGCTTCTTATACTTGCCTTCGACATCGGATTTCTTGCGGATGGTCTCGCGGAACGCAACCTTCGGCTCGGAAAGCTCGATATCGACTTTGTAGCGGTCTTTCAGCTTGCTCTTGATAACTTCGATCTGCTGATCGCCGATCGCGTAAAGAAGACTCTGATGATTTGCGGAATCAATCACGGTCTTGAATGTGAGATCCTCGACTGCAAGTCTTGAAAGAGCCTGAGCGATCTTATCTTCATCGCCCTTGTTGACCGCGCGGTAACGCTCATAGGTATACGGTACGGAGAGCTCTGTCTTCGGATATTCAACCGGGCAGGCCTTGGATGCAAGCGTATCGCCGGTCGTAACGTCACCGAGCTTACCGACAGCGCCGATATCTCCTGCACAAAGCTGCGGAACTTCCTGCGGCTTGTTTCCGCGGATGACATACAGCTTTCCGAGACGCTCTTCATTTTCTTTCTGAACGTCATACATCGTATCGTCCGTTGAAAGCGTGCCGGAGCAGACCTTGATCAGACTGTATTTTCCGATGAACGGATCGGAGATGGTCTTCCAAACGTAAGCTGTCTTTTCCTTGGACGGATCATAGTCAGCTTCGAACGGTTCGTTTGTCTTCGTGTTCGTTCCGCTGATCTTTCTGGCTGACGGAGCCGGGAAATAACGGACGATCTCATCAAGAAGAATATTTACGCCCTGAAGGTTGACCGGAGAACCGATGCAGACGGGGATAATTGAACCGTCTGAAATGTTCGCAGCGAGAGCTTCTTCGATCTCTGCATCCGTGAACTCTTCTCCGCCGAAATACTTCTCCATAAATTCTTCAGAGGTCTCGGCAACGGATTCAAGAAGAGAATCGCGGTATCCTTCGACATCACCCGCAATATCGCCCGGGATTTCGCCTTCGGAAGTCTTGCCCTTGTCGCCGAACATAACGGCTTTCTGGGAAACGACATCCGCAAAACCGGTCAGCTTTCCGTTGTCGCGGATCGGGACCTGGAACGGAGCTACCTTTGTTCCGTAGAGATCATGAAGATTCTCGATGATAGCGGTGTAGTTAACATCCGCATTGTCCATCTCGGTCAGATAGATGATGCGCGGAAGACCTTTTTCTTCGCAGCGGTTCCATGCTTTCTCCGTGCCGACCTGAACGCCGTCCTTGCCGGAAACTACGATGACGGCCGCATCAGCTGCGCCGGCAGCTTCTTCGACTTCACCGACAAAATCGAAATATCCCGGTGTATCGAGAATATTGATCTTCGTCTTATTCCATTCAACCGGAACTACAGAAGTGGAAATAGAGAATTTTCTCTTCTGCTCTTCTTTATCGTAATCACTTATGGTATTTCCGTCGGTTACGTTTCCCATACGGGTTGTGATACCGGAAAGGAATGCCATTGCTTCCGTAAGGGTCGTTTTTCCCGAGCCGCCGTGGCCGAAAAGTGCGACGTTGCGAATTTTGTCAGATTTATAGACGTCCATAAGTACCTCCCAAAAAATATTCTGTTGATATTATATGAAAACAGCGGCAAATGTTCAAGCATCTTTATTGTTTATGCCGTCAATCCTCTTCTGCCTTCTCTTCCGCGATATAGATCTGACGTTTTCTTGCCATTGCGTCGCTTGCCAGGTATTCGTCATACGTACCGACCTTGTCGATCAGCGATCCGTCGGGCATAAATTCCATGATCCGGTTCGCCGTCGTTTCCACAATCTGATGGTCTCTCGTCGTAAAGAGGATAACTCCGGGGAATTTCGTCATTCCGGTGTTTAGAGCCGTGATGGCCTCCATATCGAGATGGTTTGTCGGTTCGTCGAAGGTGAGTACATTTGCGCCGGAAATCATCATTTTCGAAAGAAGGCAGCGTACTTTCTCGCCTCCGGAAAGGACTCTGACCCGCTTGACGCCGTCTTCGCCCGCGAAGAGCATTCTCCCGAGGAAGCTTCTGACATAGGTTGTATCCTTGTTCTCGGAATACTGTGTCAGCCAGTCAGCGATCGTCAGATCATTGTCAAATTCGTCGTTGTAGTCCTTCGGGAAGTAGGCCTGGGAGGTCGTAATCCCCCATTTGTAAAAGCCCTCATCCGGCTCCATTTTTCCCATGATAATATCGAACAGCGTCGTTTTGGCGCGCTCATTTCCGCCCACAAACGCGACCTTGTCCGTCCGGTTAATGATGAAATTCAGATCCTTGAAAATGACTTCGCCGTCGATCGTCTTCGAGAGATGTTCGACGAAAAGGACGTCATTTCCGATCTCCCTGTCGGGACGGAAGTCGATATACGGATATTTACGGCTGGAAGGAACCATCGTCTCGAGCTCGATTTTCTCAAGAGCCCTTTTACGGGACGTCGCCTGCTTTGACTTCGAAGCGTTGGCGGAGAACCGCGCGATGAATTCTTTCAGTTCTTTGATCTGCTCTTCTTTCTTCCGGTTCTGCTCCTTCATCTGCTTTACGAGAAGCTGACTTGATTCGAACCAGAAGTCATAGTTTCCTGCGAACAGCCTGATCTTTCCGTAGTCAATATCGGCGGTCTGTGTGCAGACCTTGTTGAGGAAGTATCTGTCGTGAGATACGACGATAACGGTATTCTGGAAACCGATCAGGAACTCTTCCAGCCAGTCAATCGCCTCAAGATCGAGGTGGTTGGTGGGCTCGTCGAGAAGAAGAATGTCCGGGCTTCCGAACAGCGCCTGCGCAAGGAGCACCTTCACCTTCAGCGGACCGTCCAGCGTTCCCATGATCTTGTGATGATATTCCGGATCGATGCCGAGGCCGGTAAGAAGGGTTTCCGCGTCTGACTCAGCCTCCCACCCGTTCATCTCGGCGAATTCACCCTCAAGCTCTGAGGCGCGGATACCGTCTTCGTCGGTAAAGTCTTCCTTTGCGTAGATGGCGTCCTTTTCTTTCATGATCTCATAAAGGCGCCTGTTTCCGAGAATGACTGTATCGAGAACATCATATTCGTCGTATTTGAAATGGTCCTGTTCGAGGAAGGAAATACGGTCGCCGGGCGTTACGACGATATTGCCGGAGGTCGTATCGAGCTGTCCGGCAAGAATCTTAAGAAACGTGGACTTTCCGGCTCCGTTGGCGCCGATCAGTCCATAACAGTTCCCTTCAGTGAACTTGATGTTGACGTCTTCGAAAAGAGCCTTCTTTCCTACACGATAAGTTACGTTTACAGCTTCAATCATTTATCTGCTCCTTGTTAAAAAAGTAGTAACATGTAATAATAAAACTCAAATCATAAAAGAAAGGAAGATCCCGATGTTCAAACGTAAACAGCAGAAAATGAAACAGGACCTGATCCTCGGACTGGGAGTGCTTGCCTTTATGGGATTACTGGTGATTGCGGGACTTGTGCGCGACGCCTTTTCCGGTTCTTCTTCCTCTCATAAATAACAGATAGCCTGCGGTCAGCAGTATGCCGAGAACAGAAAGCATTCGTCCCCATCGAAGACCCGGAACCGTATACCTGAACTCGATCCGGTTCTCACCCTTGTGGATTTTGACAGCCATAAAGCCGTTGATGTCCAGAATTTCTGATTTTACTCCGTCGACTTCCGCACTCCATCCGGAGTCATTGGGAATTGAGAAGAACGCGTATTTGTCACTGTCGGCAGTGATTGTCGAGGAGTAG
>CADBRO010000205.1 GCA_902797075.1 uncultured Lachnospiraceae bacterium | reverse complement strand
GTATGTGCTGACGGAGGATTTCGCGGCCTGCGGGGGACTGTCTGTCAGTGGTTCCGACATAGTTTTGGAGGAGACCCTCGTCAAGGAGTACGCTGCGTATCTTGCGGAGCTTGAGGCGGAGGCGGAGAAAAGCGAAGCTGCCGAATCAGATACTGAATCCGCGGAAGATATGGAGAGCGCTGCGGAGGATGCGGAAGATGCGGAAAGCGCCGTAGAGGATGCGAAGAACACTGCGGAAGATGCGGAGAGCGCCGCGGCAGAACCGGAGACCGGGGAAGCGGCGGATGTAAGCTATGTTACCGCGAAGTATCTGCAGCAGTATATCCGGGACAACGGCGTCGAGGGAAAGGATCCGACCGTCGCCGAGCTCGGAGAGGTCAGCTGGAGCAAGCTGCCGCTTGGTATATATCTCGTGAGCGAGACGGAACCGGTGGAGGGCTATGCGGATATAAAACCGTTTTTCATGACGATTCCCGAGGCCGAATATGACGCGGACGGTATGTTCATTGGCTACGAATATGATGTTGACGCGGTCCCGAAGATGGACAAGGTCCATACGCCGGTGATTTATTGATAAAAGATTCATACGCCGGCGACTCACGGATGAAGCAGAAGGTGATTCGGAGAGCAGCGTTCCGGTTTTTGTAAGGAAGTGTGGAGCAGCTGATGGCAGAAAAGAAATCAGGCAGGAGAATTGCAGGTAATTTCATCATTATTATAGGTCTGCTGTGCGTTCTCGGTGCCGGAGGCCTGACTCTTTATAATTATCTCGACGGCCTGCGCGCGGAGCGCGCCAGCGCGGATATCATGGAAAAGCTGGCGGACGTGATCGGAAAGACGCTCGATACGGCGTACAGCAGTGAGGAAGGCGGCACGGCCGCGGCCGGAAAAGGGCGGACGGCGGACGGAAAGCTCAGGACGAGGCCCATGGACGATCCGGCAAAATCGCCTTACCGCGAGATGCCCACGGAAATGATCGACGGCTATGAATATATCGGATTCCTTGAAATCCCTTCGCTCGGCCTTTCGCTGCCGGTTATGGCGGATTGGGATTATGAACGGCTGACGGTCAGCCCGTGCCGGTATTCCGGCAGTTATTATACCGACGACCTCGTGATCTGCGCGCACAACTACGCGAGGCATTTTTCACCGGTCAAATGGATCGACATGGGAACCGACGTCTATTTTATCAATGTCCGCGGCGAGCGCATCCAGTATATTACCAGCAACATCGAGACCGTCCAGCCGACGCACGTCGACGATATGATCGAGAACTCAAAGAACAGCGACAGCAGCAACGAATGGGATATGACGCTGTTTACCTGCAACACCGGAGGCCAGACGCGCTGCGCGGTGCGGTGCACCAGAGTAAAATAACTTGCACTTCGGTACATAAAGAGTTACAATGCATCTCTGGATGCTTCATCCGGAGGTGAAAGACAGATATGAATCCATTAATTGCTACGGCAGTCGCGCTTTTCGCGGGCATGATGATGACACGAGTATTTAAGCTTCTCGGCCTGAATTTCCCGGACGTGACTGCTTTTTTGATTGCAGGTCTTCTTCTCGGCCCCTACGCGCTGGGAAAGGCTGTCGGGAACGGTATCGGCTTTGCGACATTTGAAGAAGTCGAGTCTATGAAGGTGCTGACCAGCGCGGCCCTCGGCTTTATCGCATTTTCAATCGGAAGCGAATTCCGGCTTTCTGAGATTAAACAGATCGGTAAAGCGGCGGTCGTGATCGGTATTCTTCAGGCTGTTACCGCAGCGCTTCTCGTTGATCTCGCGCTTGTGGCGCTTCATTTTATCCTGGGACCCGAGACGCTTCCTCTTCCGGCGGCGATTACGCTCGGAGCGATCGCGTCCGCGACTGCGCCTGCCGCGACACTCATGGTTGTCCGCCAGTACAAGGCCAAAGGTCCCGTGACATCGCTCCTTCTGCCGATTGTCGCCCTCGACGACGCGGTCGGTCTCGTGCTTTTCGCGGTGTCCTTCGGAATCGCGAGAGCAATGATCAGCGGAACGCTCGATATCATAACCGTCGTCGTGAATCCGATCGTGGAGATCGTGTGTTCCATCATCCTCGGAGCAGTGATGGGCTTCCTGCTTTCGCAGATCGAAAAGCTGTTTTACTCGAATTCCAACCGTCTGTCCATGACGATTTCATTTGTATTTCTGACCATCGCGCTGTCGTCGATGACATTTCACATCGGTGAAGTGAAAATATCATTTTCATGGCTTCTCGTTTGTATGATGCTGGGCACGGTGTTCTGCAATACCAGTGCGTTCTCGGGCGACATTTTCACGAGATCCGACAAATGGACCGCTCCGCTGTACGCCGTCTTCTTTGTCTTAAGCGGCGCAGAGCTTGACCTCGGGGTCTTCCGCTATCCGGCGGTAATCCTGATCGGCGTGGTCTATATCCTTGTCCGTGCGCTCGGTAAGTATTTCGGCGCGCATTTCAGCAGCAAAATGGTGGGCTGCAGCGATACGATCGTGAAATATCTCGGCATAACGCTTCTGCCTCAGGCGGGCGTCGCTCTCGGAATGGTGCAGTCGGCGTCGGCTCTCGGCGGAGACGAGGCTTCTCTTATAAGAAATGTCGTGTTGTTCGGCGTCCTGATCTATGAGCTTGTAGGTCCGTCATTTACAAGGATGGCGCTTACCGCAGCGGGCGAAATTGCCCCGGTGCCGGAGGAAAAGAAGACGAGACGAAGATTCGGCGGCGTTCACAACTGAAAAAGAGGTACGACAACGGAATACATCCAAAAGGCGGAATCCATCGGATCCGCCTTTTTTTGCGCGATAAGGCCGGACGTGCAGGTCATGTGCGCATGAACCTGCATGCGGGAACTTTAAATAAATGAACTTATAACTTAACGAAAAACGAAAAAACGAAACGGATATATTGGATATCTGTTAGCTGCAGGGCCTATATTTAGTAATCAGAAACCGGGGAAACTCCAGTATTGTGGGGCTTTCCGCTTTTTTATTGTACATGTTTTACAAACAAAACATAGAAAAATAGAAAATCTGCACTAAAAACCGAAAATATAGAAGAAAGATGTTTCGGAATTGTTAAATAAACACCAAATATGATACAATTTGATTTGAATATATACTCACTTAAAAAAAGCTTAAACGATTAAGCTGAATTTAAAGAGACTCATAATTATAACCAGAGGGGGACACGTCGATGAAAAATGCGAAGCGATTTCTTGCCTTAGTACTGGCTGTTGCCATGATCTTAACGAGCAACGGGGTTGTTTTTGCTGCAAATGAGGTAGCGGAGGCGATTACTTCCGACGCTTCCGACGCTGTACTGACCGGTGCGGAAGAGGCGTATGAGGAGCCTGCGCCGGTGGTAGAGCCGGAACCTGAACCGGAACCTGCACCGGTGGTGGTAGAGCCTGAACCGGAACCTGAACCGGAACCCGCTCCGGTCGTTGAACCTGAGCCAACGCCGGAACCGGAACCTGCGCCGGTGGTCGAACCGGAGCCTGCGCCGGAGCCGGAACCGACAGTTGAACCCGAGCCGGCGCCTGAACCAGCGCCCGAGGTGACGGAAGCACCGGAGGAACCGGACGGCGGAGACCAGATGCCGGAAACGCCGGCGTCTGTCCCGGAAAATGTTCCGGAGAGCGAAGCGGACGCGACGTTCAGCATTTCGGATTCTGTCGCCGAGACAACGGATCCGGTCCTTACAAGCAAAACATTCAACCTCGGTGTATCCGGACTTTCGATCGAAGATGATCCGGAACATGCCGGGGCGTTTGTCGTGACATACGACGGAACAGAATATAAGAATGTTTCCGCAGGCGGTGAGATCGTTCTTACCGGAAATGCCGGCGGAAATACTGCTTACATCAATACGACAAATGATATCGCTGTCCGCCTGAAAGATCTCAGAGTAAACAGCGCCGCTTCCGCCATCGTCATCGGAGGACGCGGAAATACGAAAATCATCGTCGAGGGAAGAAACGTTCTTCAGTCAAACGACGGCGCCCTGATCATCGGCTCGGACAGAGTTACAGAGATGGTCGAGTCGTCCAACGACGGTTACCTCTATGCCTACAGCGGAAATGGCTACGCGATCCGCGCGGGCAGAATTTCCTTCAACGTCCCGACTGCTGCGAACGGCATCCAGGGCGAAATCACAATTAAGAATGAAAACGTCAATTCTCCGCTCCGCGGCGCGCACCTCTACAAAGCGGTCGTCACGGGACTTGACGAGAATATGAGACTCAGCGGCTTTGTTACCGTCGACGGTGAGAACCGCACGCTCGGCAGCGGCGTCTATACGGTTATGGACGGTGCTGTGGCTTTCCATGTCCCGGCGGGACATGTGGAGGCGACTCTGTCCGGTATTGTCTATGAGGGCGACATCACGGGAGACGATATTGTTCTCGTAAGAAAAGAAGGACAGGAAGATGTAGAAGAGACCCCGGCAGTTGTTGAACCGGAGACCCCGGCGGAATCAGAAGACGAGACCACTTTTGATGCGGACTCTGTGGGCGATGCCGAAGAGGCCGAATCTGTGGATGAAGATGTCGAGTCCGTCGTGGAAGAGGTTGAATCCGTAGTTGAGGATGTCGAATCTGTAGTTGAAGACGTCGAGTCCGTGACTTCTGATGTTGAATCGGTGGTTGAAGATGTTGCAGAGCCGGAAGCGACCAGAACATCTTATGAATGGTCTGACGGCAGCGTTACGATTATCGCCGAGCTCGACGTGGCGAGCGCGATTCCGGATGACGCGGAGCTGGTTGTTACACCGGTAACGGCTTCGACGGAAGGCTATAATTATGATGCATATAAGGAAGCGATCGGTTCCGAGACAGAAGACGGAAGCGATATCCTTCTCTATGACATTTCCTTTAAGGGATACGAGAAAGATGAAAATGGCGTTCCTACCGATAAGGTTGTGGTATACGAGCCGGAGGAAGGCCTGGTTCATGTAACCATCATTTTCAAGCAGAACCAGCTGAGTGAGGACCTCGGCGCTTCCGCAAATGATGAGGTCGAATTCTATCATCTGACACATGACGGCGAAGAGGAAGAAGTCGCTTCCGCCGATGACGTTAACGTGGAGACGGTTGACGCTGCAGTCAGCCTTGAGGGTGATGAGACGCTTTCCTTTCGTACGGGAGAGTTTTCGCTGTTCGGCGCGAAGCTGAAGGCAGCAAACAGCTCGGATGTTTATATTGATTTTTATCTGCAGGATGGAACGACACCGGATACGGGTGCGAGCCTGCCGAGCGGGTACTATGTGGTTGCCACAACAAATAATGGGAATAATATTGACAGTTTCGCACCCATCACTGATATTTCGGATGGTTCTGTTAAGATTTCTGCCTTTACGGATAGGAATGGCAATTTAAAGAATCTTAGCAGGGAGGAAAACTACTCATTTTTCATTGTTTCCTATTCGGGTACTGGGTCGTTAACTCTTAAGTATATTGAAGATAACAGGTATTATGACCCTTCTGGAGCGATGAAGATGCTGCAGAATCAGGATCCTTTGGGCGTATATAATGTCCAAGATTATAGTCCCCAGAAGGATGGTGAAGCTGATTACCACATTAAGGCCACCAGAAAAAATGCTTACATAGTATCGGTCAACTTTGTCGATAAAGCTCCATCTGAAGGCGTAACACCGAATCCGGTAACACCTGGGCAGAACGAAGCTCCGGCGATTACGGATCACAGTTGGATCGGCGGATATGTCAAGAATGAAGATGGGCAGATTGTCGGGTATTTTGCGACACCTATCTCAACAAATGCTCCGTCAAATGGGGTACTGATTGAAAAGGTCAAGCTCTTTAGTCAGAGTTTTGATATACCTTTAGATGATGAGGACAAAGCGGATTATGCGGCTGTTGCAGAAATAATTAAAGCAGCAAATCCTTCTGAATCAGATAAAGACTATGCATGGATCAAAGGTCAGAATTATTACGTTGACAATATTGTTCTGAGGCATAAATCTGATCAGAATGGACCGAATAATTTCAATCAGTTTATGAGCGATCCCTTCACAGCTGGAGATTTTGAGGGATATACCGTTGTGTCCAACCGCCGCGATAACAGCGATAAGACTAAGGCAACGTCTTCTGTCATAACAATACGTGTGGCGGATCCGGTTGAGTACAATGTTAAAATAGACTGCGGTGATGATCCGTTAACTGTTCCGGACGATACAAAACTGTATGCAAAAGTTTCTGTATATGACAGCTCAAACGCACTCAGCAGAAATGCGTTTATTGAGATTCCTTCAAGCGCTTCAACGGACGGTGGGAAAACATTTCTTGTCAATGTTCCGAAAGATAATTGGTATACTACATCCGGAGATAAGGCGGAAAGAACGATTGCCGGCCATGAGAACAAGGTTGTTGTTGAACTTTATGCGGTTCCGAAAGATGCAAGTGTCACTAAGCCATCCGATTTGACAGATAAGATTGCTGTCAATGGGTCAATTCAGACTCACCAGGTGAAATCTTATCCCGAAATTACGAAAACAGAGACTGAGTCAGACACAGATCCTGTTAATGCAGATGGTAATATTGAGAGAACTAAGGAGGAAATACAGGGCGAGAAGACAATTATCACGGATATAATTTATCTTGAAAAGAATGATGATTCTTTCACCCTGTATTCACTTGAATCACTTCTTAATGCTGGCTATAACGTTGTTACCCTGTGTGACGGTCCAAAAGGGGATATGCCGAAAACGGTTCAGGCAGATCCTGGGGATCATATGCCTTATTCGGGCTATATTGGACAGGGTGATGCCTTTATCGGCTGCCACCAAATGGGAAGTCTGCTGATTCGGGGCGATGTTACGTTTGCGAAGAAAACAACCGGAATCGCTGACAGTCCGGACGCGGATAATCCATCTGTCATTGGCGGATATTTAGGCGATACAAATAGTCACCAGATTTTTGTTAATAATCGTACTAATAATTCTGATAATGTGCCATTTTATCTGGGCAGCAGCAATTCTGTTGCAGGGAATTATATAAATGGCATCAAATATAATCAGGAAAAGGATAAAATTCAGTACGGCATTAATTATTGCGGAAACACTGTTGTTTCTGATACATATGTGGATTGGGATCGTCTGCAGCGTGAGATGCGAAACGCGTCCAAAGCACTGGCGAATATTGCAGATGGAGAGCATTTAACCGTATCACCAAATGCAGCGGAAGAAGATCGGGTTGTTAATGTTCAGATTGGATCCAACGTGATCATTGATTGCCCAAGCGATACAGCTTTCACGGTTAACCTGGTGGGTCCGCCCGACGCTATTTCGGATCAAATTCCAAATCCGAATATGCCCGGAACTGTGATCAATTTCCTGAACACCGGGAATATGGTTGTACCTAAACTTACAATCAATGGGATAGAACCAAAAACGACAGAAACCGGAGCGGGAATTTCTATTGTTTATAACTATCCGAACAGCAGGGGTACTGTCAGTCTGCCAAACGGATCAGAGTTTGGGCACGTACTCGCACCGAAAGCGTTAGTCGAGGCGATTCACGGCAATTACAGTGGAACTTTAATTGGTAATAACGCAGATATCAGCTCAGCTGCTGAAGGACATCTGTACCCATATAAGGGTGGTACTTTGGTTGGCTTCCAGGGAGCAATTGATCTGGAAAAGACTGTAAATGGCGAGACGCCAAATGCAAATCAGAAATATCTCTTTGATTTGCAGCAGATTCGCACACAGGTTGATCATGGCGAATATAATGAAATTGTTGATGCCGTAGATTCATCAGAGCCAAACGATGTATTTATTGAAAGAATTGCATCGGTTAAAAATGCGGGAAAGACGATTTCTTTTGAAAAGATCAATTTCTTTATCAAGGGAAAATATTACTTCATCATTAGCGAGAACTTAAATAGTCTGCCCCAAAATATAACCGGTGACAAGACAAAATACCTGATTGAGTGTGAGGTTAAGAGTGATATTTCGGGAGATAAGAACACTCTGTATATCGATCCTGATTCTCCCAGATATTATGAGATCCTTGATTACGATAATCTGCTCGAAGTCAAACCGTGGATTATCGAATATACAGAAGGCAGTGAGGATGTCGGCTATGAGGTCGGCATTAATCCGGATGCTGTCGGCGATCCTAAAACAACGCTGTCCTGGGATGGCCACAGACTGACTACAGATATTGTATTTGCAAATGAGTCCGAAACTGTAAAGACAGAGATAGAGTTCAGTGGAACAAAGACCCTAAAGGGTGGAGATCTGTCGAAGCATCATTTTAAATTTGAAGTTTTTGATGAGAACAGCGAAAAGGTTGCTTCCGGAATCAGTGATACGACTGGAAAAATCAAGTTTGACAAGATTTTCTATAAGGACACTATCTTTGGCGAGGATGAAGTAGAAAGGATTTTTACTTACAAAATCAAAGAAGTTGTTCCTGATCAAACGAATGGAATTACGTTTGATCGCTCTGAAAAGACAGTCAAGGTTAAGGTATCTATCAATGAGACCCGCGATACGATGACAGCGGAGATCATTGAAGACGAAAGTGATGAGATTGCGTTCACAAATGCGACAGCACCGGAATTCGAGAAGAAGATCAAGGACGTCAATGACACGACGGGTGAAACCACCAAAGGTACGGATGCCGAAGGGGAAGAGACCGAGTGGATTGATTCGGCGGACTATGACATCGGCGATAAGGTACCGTACCGCCTGACGGCGAAGCTTGCGCAGAACGTGACGGATTATAAGGGATACCACATCACATTCCACGACAAGCTCGATGACGGCCTGACGTTTAACGAAATCACCTCTGTGAAGGTGAACGGAGAAGCTGCGGATTATACCCTTAGTCCGGAAAATGGCGGCCAGGAGTTTGAACTGACGCTTACGTGGGGCGACTTGGAGGCAGAGGAAACGATTGCCGACAAGAGCCTGAACGGTGCGGAAGTCGAAGTGCTGTTC
Source organism: uncultured Lachnospiraceae bacterium (assembly GCA_902797075.1). Lineage (GTDB taxonomy): Bacteria > Bacillota > Clostridia > Lachnospirales > Lachnospiraceae > Chordicoccus. The sequence continues at coordinate 148 of CADBRO010000205.1, read as the reverse complement.
AACGCGGTCCTGAATGAGGACGCGGTACTTGGCGCGCCCGGAAACGTGAATACAGCAAGCCTTGAGTAAAGCAGCAACTGGAGTGTTGACGAGAACGGCAAGCAGAGCAAGGATACCGAAGAAACAGAGGACGACTTTGTCATCGCGT
>CADBRO010000204.1 GCA_902797075.1 uncultured Lachnospiraceae bacterium | reverse complement strand
GGAAATCGTTGAAAATACGGAATCGGCTATGTCCGCAGTCGAAGAAGCTGCCGCAGCGGTACCTTCTGTGATCGGAACCGTACCTGAAGCAGCGGAATCAGTGATTTCCGGCGCGGAATCGATCGTCGACTCCATGGCAGAGGATATCGCAGACATTATAAACAGCAGACCCGAAGCGTCTGACGCAACCGAATCCGACGCGGAAAAGAAATTCCGCGCCATCACGGAATCACTCGGCGGAACCATGAGCATGCCTCTGATTCCCCCCGCAGCGGTTATGTGCTGAAAGAAATGATAAAAATTGATTTGATTACCGGGTTTCTCGGATCCGGAAAAACTACATTTATCAAAAAGTATGCCTCTCATCTCATCGATGAGGGGCATCATATTGCCATTCTGGAAAATGACTACGGCGCCGTCAATATCGATATGATGCTGCTGCATGACCTGGAGGAGCGCGGCTGCGAGCTGGAAATGATCGCCGGAGGCTGCGACTACGACTGCCATGTCCGGCGCTTCCGGACGAAGCTCATTTCGATGGCCATGCGGGGATTTGACCGGGTCATCGTCGAGCCGTCGGGGATATTTGACGCAGATGAATTCTTTGATCTGCTGCACGACGAGCCGATTGACCGCTGGTATGAAGCCGGCAGCGTGATCGGTATAGTCGACGCCGCTCTTCCTTCTGATCTCAGCCGGGAGTCGGACTATTTTCTTGTGTCGCAGCTCGCGAACGCCGGAGCTGTCGTCATGAGCAAAACGCAGGAACATGAAGAGAAGGAAATGGCGGAAACGATCGACCATATCAACCGGGCGATGAAGGCGTTCGGGTGCAGCCGGGTCATTTCCAAAGAAGATGTCCTTCTGAAGCCCTGGGATTCTTATGACCGCGGCGATTATGAGAGGATCATGAACGCCGGGATCTATCCGGCGGACCATATCAAGCTTCAGGTGCAGGACAAGAATGGCTTTAAATCGCTTTATTTTCTGAATATCCCCATGCCGGTGGAACGCCTGCGCGGGCTTGCGGAGCAGCTCCTTGGCGATGAGGAGCGCTACGGACGCATTATCCGGATTAAGGGATTTCACGGGGAAGACGGACGATGGACGGAGCTGAATGCAGCCCGCAGCGGGATTTCGGTGCAGGAATGCGACGCAGGCCAGGAGGTTTTTCTTGTGATTGGCGAGAACCTCCGGCAGGAGGAGATCGCAGAACTTGTGATTCCGGATGAAATGAAGCCGGAGGTGTGGCACAACGGGCAGGTGTATAAGGGGTGAACCCACTGGAATCTAGAGATCATATTTCAGTGGGTCAGTTTGATGCTGTCCGGACCCACTGGAAGAAGCAAGATAAAAAACAGTGGGTCCGCAGAGTGCTGGTCGGACCCATTAATATCAAGTAATCACGAAAGCAGCCGGATATTGCAATGAATGAAATAGAACGAAAGATGTACTCAGTCATATGCCGGAGCGAAGGCATCAAGGCCAGGGACATCGCGAAAGTAATCGGAGAGGAGCGCGGAGATATCAACCGCCTGTTATACGGCGTGCCATTTATCCACGAGCTCTGTTATCAGGACGCGGACTTTCGCTGGCACGGCATGATCCGTCAGGCACGGCCGCATACTGGACTTGGCGACTTCTGCGGCTACTATGGCACGGCTGCGAGATTCCTCGGACAGACGGAAGAGGGGTGGATGGCGGAACTGCTGAAGGGCTGCCGGTCCATCGGCCGGAATCTCAATGACACGAGGGGACTGTTTCATTCATTTCGCGACGCAAGGGACGTGATAATGTCGCTCTTTGACGATCTGGAGGGAGCAGGCTTTACGGATTTTCAGGACTGGGAAATCTGTTTTGAGCTGAGAATCAAGCGGTCCCGGCACATCCGGATTTACGCGGACGTACTCGTGATCACGGAGAACAAGGTATTTTCGCTTGAATTTAAGATGAAGGACAAAATCGATCCTGAAGAAGAACTGCAGGCGGTGAAGTATACGCCGTATCTGGATATTATCTTCGGCAACGGATATGAAATAATCCCCGCTCTCGTTCTGACAAGAGCCGGGGATCTGTACACGTGGGAGGACCTGCCGGGAACGACCGCTCAGATTCCGGTATGTTCGGGTGATATGCTGTTCAACCTGTTTGATGAATACATGGGTTTCCTGGGGTGACGCACTTTCAGGATTCCGATGGTTGTCCTGGCAGAAGTAAAGCCCTGCCGGTCTTCGGGACTAAAGCAGTGCCTGAGAGATAGAAGGAGATCCGGTCACTTACATTCCAGTAAATGACCGGATCTCTTTTCATGACTTACAAGAAGCCCCCACTTCTGTAAGTGGTGGGAGTATGTCACCCGATAGATCCTGTAAGCCGCAGGAACAGTCCCAGTATAATGCCTGCGCGTCCGTGTCCGCTCTTGTCACTTTCCCCTTTTCCGTATAGGGAAGATGGGACAGGATCTCTTCCGGGGAATTTCTTTACTTTTCCCAATGTACTTAATCTCCGCAGTATGACATCCCCCGAAAGCCCAGTCATCTACTTTTTGTATGGATTGAGGAATTGTAACTTTCTTTAGTTTATTACATGCGTAAAATGCCGCGGGGCCAATCGTCGTGACGCCCTCCGGCAGCACAACCTCTTCCAGGTTATCGCAGTTTGAAAAATAGGGACTGAATTCCTTCACTTCTTTTGGCAGAATGATCTGTGAAAGTGACCTGCAGTCATAAAATGCGCCATTTCCGATGTAAGCAACCTGGTCCGGGATCACGATCCGCGTAAGTGAGCGGCAATGCTGAAATGCGTAATCCGCGATTACGGTGATTTGCTCCGGAACGACATATTCCCCCTGGAGCGAAGGATTCGCTTTGATCAGTACATGATCCATGATAAAAGCCGGTTCCGAAGGATCCCGGTCTGTCTCCAGTTTTGTCTCCTGAAAAGGATCGTTCCCGACCCTTGTGAGCCCCTTGGGAATATGAATGCTTCGCAGGGCTGAACATTTTGAAAATGCGCTGTCTCCGATGAATGTGACCTTCTCCGGCAAAATGACTTCTTCCAGTTCCGCGCATTCCATGAAGGCTTCATCCCAGACCATGTTGATGATATGATTCCCGACCCTGGCCGGTATCTCAAATCTTCCTTTAATCTCGACCGGAGGTGCCGACCGGATCATTTTGTCGGCCTCATAGGAAGGAAGCTTATATTTGCGGGTGCCATTTTCTTCAATGATTTCAATGCCTCTGAAGGCATATTCCCAGGGAGCGCCGCCGCGATCCACATCCTGCCGCGCACCGTTTAAGACGGGTTCCAGTTCCACGTCCCGCGCTTTTTGTTCGGATATGACAGAGCACCGGCCGATTCCGTCTTCCAGAACAAACCATCCATCTTCATAATAAAGTTTTATTTTCCCGTATGAAAAGTACTGGCTCACTTCGCTTCTTCTTAACCGGTCGCATAGTTTCTTCATATCACTGCCTGACTCTTTCATCCCAGTAAATGACCGGTTCTTCTCTCTGGCTGGTCGTCAGCGCAGGACAGTCAAATTTAATGGGGCCATGCTTGTTGATCAATGGGTACGAATAACTCAGCCTGGGCTGAACATGACCGCGGCTATCAATATTTTCCTCAGAATGACGATCAGGGAAAACGGAAATCAGAGTATGATGAGAAAAAGCAGCACACCGCCACTCTGCCAAGTGACGGTGTGCTGTGATTTAATCACTGTACGATCAGCCGAAGTATCTCTCCAGCAGGCCCTTGAATGCCTTGCCGTGTCTTGCTTCGTCGCGGGCCATCTCATGAACGGTGTCATGGATCGCATCGAGGTTGAGAGCCTTCGCGCGCTTTGCAAGATCGGTCTTGCCTGCAGTGGCGCCATTTTCAGCTTCAACTCTCATCTCAAGGTTCTTCTTTGTGCTGTCGGTTACGACTTCGCCGAGAAGCTCAGCGAATTTCGCAGCATGCTCAGCTTCTTCATAAGCAGCCTTTTCCCAGTAAAGTCCAATTTCCGGATATCCTTCACGGAAAGCAACGCGGCTCATGGCAAGATACATTCCGACTTCGGAGCACTCTCCTGTGAAATTGTCGCGAAGATCGTTCTTGATATCTTCCGGAACGTCAGAAGCGACGCCGACAACATGCTCAGCAGCCCAGACCATCTCATCAGCCTGCTTCGTGAACTTGGAAGCCGGAGCCTTGCAGATCGGACATGCTTCCGGAGCAGCATCGCCTTC
>CADBRO010000203.1 GCA_902797075.1 uncultured Lachnospiraceae bacterium | reverse complement strand
GAAGAAGCCCTCGAGACGATTGCAGAGTGGGAGGCATCTCAGGGGGTGACAGCCATCTGCCCGGCGACGCTGACTCTGCCGCCGGAGGAGCTGATACGGATTTTGTCCGTTGCCGCGGAATTTGCACGAAGACAGAGGCATGAGATCAGTCCGGATGGCGCACGGGAAAAAAGGAACCTGGGACGCCCGGTTTCGGCGGATCTTGTCGGTATCAACATGGAGGGGCCGTTTATCAGCCGCGCGAAAAAAGGGGCCCAGAATGAGAAGTACATCCGGCCGTTTGACGCGGAGCTCTGCCGCTCGTTTCTTAAGGCGTCGGAAGGACTCGTGAAGCTGATCGGGATCGCTCCGGAGGAAAATCCGGGCTGTGAGCGGCTGATCGGAGAACTGAAGGATGAAGTCAGGATATCTTTAGCCCATACAAACGCCGGCTATGATACGGCTCTTAGCGCATTTTCGGCAGGCGCCTCTCATGCCGTGCATCTATTTAATGCGATGCCTGAGATGGCGCACCGTGAGCCCGGAGTGATCGGGGCGGTTCTCGACAGCCCTCACGTGACTGCGGAACTCATCTGTGACGGAAACCACGTGCACCCTGCGGCTGTGCGCGCCGCGTTTGCCATGCTCGGAGACGAACGGATCGTGCTGATCAGTGATTCCCTGAGCGCTGCCGGAATGGGAGACGGCGAGATTCTGCTCGGAGGAAAGAAGGTTGTAGTGAAGGGAAAACGGGCCGTGCTTTCACCGGAAGGAAACCTGGCGGGCAGCGTTTCGTCGCTTATGGACTGTCTGCGGACTGCCGTGAAACAGATGGGAATTCCTCTCGAGAGCGCCGTGCGGTGTGCGGCATATAATCCTGCCGTGGTAATCGGAGAGGAGAAGAGAAGGGGAAGCATTGAAACCGGGAAAAAAGCGGACCTCGTCGTCCTTGACAAAGACCTCGTGGTGAAGGAAGTCATAAAGGACGGTATACCCCTTGAACTTTGAGCAGTTGACGCGCCGTACGGGGGGGCTTAATTCCGTCATGCGTTGATCATTGACGTAAGCGCGGATATAAGGCAGAATACGACTTAAGAAGGAAGGTCGTACTCATGAGATGTATTTTTCATGTTGACGTCAATTCCGCATTTTTGTCCTGGTCAGCGCTCGAGATACTGAAGAAAGATCCCGGCGCGGTTGACCTTCGGACGATTCCTTCTGCCGTGGGAGGGGATGTGGAAACGCGTCACGGCATTATCACGGCAAAATCCATTCCTGCCAAAGCGTATCATGTCGAAACAGGAGAACCGGTCGTGAAAGCTCTCGCGAAGTGTCCGGAGCTTGTCCTGGTCAGGTCTGATTTCAAGGCCTACCGGCGGTATTCCGGGGAGCTTATGAAAATCCTCGGGGAATATACTCCGTATGTGGAACAGGCCTCAATCGATGAAGCATATATGGACGTCTCCGGGCTGGAGGATGCAGGATGCGCTCTCGCTCACAGAATACGGGAACGCGTGCGCGATGAACTCGGCTTCACGGTGAACGTCGGCATTTCCGAGAATAAATTCCTCGCAAAAACTGCCAGTGACTTCGAAAAACCGGACAAAGTCCACACTCTGTTCCCAAAGGAAGTCCCTGAGAAGCTGTGGCCGATGCCCATCGGGAAGCTTCACGGCTGCGGCGATGCGACGGCGCAGAGGCTGATCCGGGCCGGGATAAACACGATCGGAGACGCTGCCCATACAGATCCTGGCCTTTTGCAGGGACTGCTCGGAAAGAAGGCCGGAGCCTATATCTTCGAACGGGCGAACGGGAGAGATGAATCCGAAGTTCATTTTGAAGAGCGCGAGGCAAAAAGCTATTCAAATGAAACAACCACTGCGGAAGATGTGACAGCGGAAAATTACGAATCTTACGGCGTCCCGATCCTCAAGGGACTCTGCGAAAAGGTTTCCGGAAGGCTTAAGCGGGACCGGGTATACGGGGCAACGGTGAATGTGATCGTAAAGACTGCCTCGTTTAAGAGGCATACCCGGCAGCTGACGCTGACGAATTCGACAAATGACCCGGACGAGATTTTCAAATACGCAGGCCAGCTGATGCGGGAGCTTTTATTTTCAAAAGAGGGTCTGTTTCTTTCGGGAGAGACGCTGAGACTCATCGGCGTCGGCGTCTCGAATCTGGATGACGGGCAGAGCCGGCAGATGGACCTGACGGACTGGCTCGGCGAAAAGAAACGGCAGGAGAAGAGGCGGGAGAAGTTCAGGAAGCTCGACGAAATGATGAATTCCGTCAGGGATAAATACGGGGAAAAGGCGCTGAGAAAAGGACAGCAGGAGGATGGGTGATACTTTTATGAAAGAAAAGACGTATACAGCCGAAGAAATCATAGAAGCGCTCGGACTGGTTCCGCTCCCGAAGGAAGGGGGACTCGTACTTGAAACTTATCGCAGCACTGCGCTTACCCGGGAGGGTGAAGCCGCCGGCACGGCGATATTTTACATGCTGAGAGACAGTTCCTTTTCGCACCTTCACAGGCTGAAGGGAGATGAGATGTATCACTTTTATCTGGGAGATCCTGTGGAGCTGACAGAGCTTCTGCCGGACGGCGGCGTGAAGAAGACTGTGCTCGGAAGCGATCTTCCGGGCGGCGAACAGCTTCAGCATCTCGTCCCCGGAGGAAACTGGCAGGGCTCCCGCCTTGCAGAAGGCGGAAAATGGGCTCTTCTTGGAACCACCATGTGTCCCGGATACCGCGAAGAGGAATATGAGCACGGAGATGCAGAAGAGCTTCTGCGTCTTTATCCATCGGCCGGAAAAGAGATCCGGCAGCTGACAGGGCAGATCCGCAGGGAATT
>CADBRO010000202.1 GCA_902797075.1 uncultured Lachnospiraceae bacterium | reverse complement strand
CCACGGGCTGACGTCCTCCTCACAGGGCATCACCGCCACATATCTGAAATGTCTCCGAAGCGTCATCTCCGTCTCATGCCCCTTAATGGCCAGTGGCCCTTTCCGCGCCGCCACGACGTTGACAGCAAGAATTCCGCCTTTGCGGAGATGCGAGCGCATGAGGCGAATCCCGTCGTCTGAGCGGAGGCTTCCCGCCGCGCGCCTGCCGTCATATGCATCCTCAATGATGAAATCATATTGCAGGTCAGAACTCAGCAGGTAATTCATGGCATCTTTATTATGGATTCGAAGTCGTGGCTGGATATACTGTCTATCAGATGAAGCAGAAGCAACAGACTGCCTGCCACCTCCGGCAGAAACAACAGGCTGCTGATCTGACGACATAGAAAAAGCAGACTGCCGGCTACCTTTCGCAGAAGTACCAGACAGCTGATCGACTGACCTGGAAATAACAGGCTGACCACCAGCTGAAGCAGAAGCAGCAAGCTGCCCGCCGACTGACATGGAGGCTGACTGTACATCCGACAGAATTTCCGTGCCTCCGATCAACACATCCTTCTCCTCCATCCCGAATTCCTTCAGCAGGTCGCGGAGATAAAATGACTCCATCGCGGCTTTTATCATATCGCCGTCGATCTCGACCGCGTCAATCCGTCTCTCCGGGTAGTGGCTGATATAGTACGCCGGGTACGCAAATCCGCCTCCCCCGAGAAGCAAGGTGTCTTTGATATCCGGGCGGAAGCTGAAAGCATACGAGAGCTGGTCGAGATACGGCGAGACAAGCTCGTATTTTTTCTTGGAATCGAGGAAAACAGCGGTCTGGATCGCCCCGTCAACGATAAGAAACCGGACTGGTTCAGCCCGGTATTCGTCATCTTGTATCAAAATGTGTTGCAGTTTTGCCCGAGTTTTGACATTTCTTATCAAATTAACAAATTTTATCATTTGGCATTTTACTTTTAGTCTTTTTTATTTACCTTAATAGCAAACCATGCTACAATAACTCAAGGCTGGTTGCACCCCAGCCCAAGGTGCCGATCCGGCACCATTATGCGGCAGACCGTAACCCCTCATATGCGGTCTGTCGCTTTCTTTTACGCCAAACCGCTGGCCATACTTGAGGCTTATTATTTCTACTGCCGCCAGTCATATCCGAGGCTTAGAGCATATTCTGATCTTATTACCCCAGAGGAATTTCCACAACTGCCGCCATTTTCATCAGGCACTCTTCGATCTGTCCTGAGATCTCGTCAACCATCCTGGAGGTGATTTCTTCATTTTTATCCTGCTCAAGACTCTTTAAAAGATCCTTCCGCACGTTACCCGAAATGAGGCCGAGTCTTGATTTAAATGCGCTCTCCGAGATCAGCTTTCTGACGGGCGAGAGCACCTTCATGTCAAGCAGTGCCTTCTCCATTTTCTTTTTCCCGAGAATCAGCACGAGGAGCGAGAGAAATACTCCCGCGATGATCCCGTTCGGGCCCGACGAAATCACGGCAATTCCGGTGCCGCCGCAGATCAGACCGACGAGAATCGAGATAATGGAATCGATCATCAGGGTGATCTCCTCGACGGCGAACATTTTCCCGGCGTCAAGGGAAATCTCGATGTCCGACGCGGACAAATAGGAGCTCAAGGACAGCGCCGTGTACGGAACATTGTGGCGGATGCAGATCGGCACCGTGTACTCTTCGAGGGCGTCCGCCACGCCGCGGAGCCATTTTGAAATGGGCTTCACAAGCAGCTCCCTCGCCTCGTCCGACCGGAGATACGAGGTGATTTCCCGCTGGAGCTCGTCGTCCGTGTCGCGCAGCCGCTCGATCTCGCCGCTGCGCCATTTTTTAAAAACGGGAACCGCGCAATTTTCAAGGATCGGATCGACAAGGGTCTCCACCGCGGTCCGGTAGAGATCGTCAATATTGAGGGCGACGATGTCCTCGACGACCCGCGAGTTTGTCAGCTGCTCGAGCTCATTTCGGAAATCGCGGAGCTCGTCGTCGATCTTTCCGCAGTACGAAAGGCCGCGCGAGACCGAAAATTCCGGCTCGGTGCCGGTGATAATCACGGAATCCGGGAAGACCGAAAGGCACCAGTCGCGGACCGCCGGAAGCTTTGACACTCCGCCGGTCAGGAAAATGAGCTCGGGCATTTCGCCGGTGATATTCTTTTTCACCTCGTTCAGGGAGCTTACAAACACCTCCCGGAAGGATTTTCCCTCGAGCCGCTTTGACGGGCTGCCTAGAAGAAGCGAGGCGATATTTTCGTCCATTTTAAGATTCAGTTTTTTCTTTTTGCGGTACTGGATGAGGACCGTCTCGGCGCAGGGCTCATTTTCAAAGTATTCCTTGTCGGAAAAATACTTCTCCTTGAGGCGTCTGGCCGCGAACTCGCAGTAGTTCTTCCAGGGCTCGCTCTCCTCGAAAATGTTCCGGATCTCGACCGCGTCCGGCGATCTCCGCACGGACTCCTCGAGAAGAATTTCATCCATCACGCCGCCGCCCAGGGTAACCTCCCCGGCGGTCCGCATTTCCACTTCTTTACCGCCGCAGACATAAGCGAAATCGGTCGTCGACGAGCCGATATCTACGACGAGAACCGGTTTTGATAAAATGTCATATCCCACCTGGAGGTGCCGCGACTGGCAGGCGGCGACGAGCGCCGCTCTTGATTCCGACACGATCCGAACCGGCGGATAACCCGCTTTTTCGAAAATGGCTCTGTACCGCTCGCGCGCGTTCCTGTCCCAGCCGGCGGGGCAGCCGACGTAGAAGCAGCAGTCGCTGCCTTTTACCAGATCCCCGGTGGAATACATTTCTCCCAGCACGCCCGCCGCGAAGCTTTTGATGTCGCCCTCCGTCGAGGCGTCGGTGAGGAAACGGCTCTTGAAACGAAGCCTTCTTTTAAGGACAGACGGCGCGTAACAGGCCGCCTCTCCGATGAGAAGCTGCCCGTCCTGCGTGGCTGCATAAGCCGTCACAAAGCTTTTTGTATCCTGTATGGCGATCATCTCCGGCGCGGGCTGATCCTTCTTGTCAAGATAGGAAATGGCGCTCTCCGCGTCACCGAGATCAAAGCCGTAGAATCGGTCCATATTGTTTCCTCCCTCAGACCGCAATTGATGCCAGACCTTTCTTCAGCAGCTTTCCGCCGGAAACCAGAGCCGGCCGGAGCGTTTCTGCAGTGTCAGAAGGCATCCGGTCAAACCACGCGGCATACTCCGGACTGTAGTCCACGACGTCAACATTTCGTGTGTGAAGGTAGAACCTGATCTCGGACAATTTGTCAAATGCGTACTCTGCGTCGCCGCTGGCGGCCGCCTCAAGAAGTCCCGAAAAGAGCGTAAGCTCTGCGTCGGAAAGCTGATTTCCGCTCTTTTCCGATGCGCGGGAACTGTTCCATCGCTCTTCGACGTCAAGCTGGTCCAGGCACTGGTCCGCAACCATCATTACGGAATGCAGCGTCCGGTAAATCACATCTCCGTCCGCCAGGCACTCAAACCGCAGTTCTTTCTTTATGTTCTTCCCCGCAGTTCTTACCGAAAAACGTCCCGCCAGGAAAAAGCAAACTGCTGCACCAATGAGCGTGACAAGGGCCGTCGGAATCATCAGCAGTTTTGTCTGTGTCAGAAGAAGCACCGCCGCCAGAGCCGCACCTGCCGCAAGAAAAATGATAAAAAGAACCGGGATGCCTGATCTTCTTTTTCCGGAAGCATCGGTGCCGATCCGCTCGAACGCCCGCACATCTCCCACGGAATTCACAAGCGGAACCGCCGTCCTTACTGCGCGAAGATATCCCGCCGCGGCTTCCCTCATGCGGTCATCCGGACAGTTTTCATTGTATTTGTAAAGCGTCCTGTCGATCGCCGCCTCAAGCACCGGCCTTGCCTGATCCACCGTAGCGGCGGCATCAAGCTGCCGTATCAGTTTTTCTTTGCTCTCTTCAAGGATTTCTGTCAGCGTCATAGCGTAGCAATACTCCTTTGCGTAGAATTATCTTGTTCCGTCAGTGGGCGGACCCACTGAAGCTTTATTTTCTTCCTTCAGTGGGTACGATACCCCTGAATCTTACCCACTGTAACTCAATCTTCTTCTTTTAGTAGGTCTGATATCCCCTCAGTGAACCCACTGAAGCCTG
>CADBRO010000201.1 GCA_902797075.1 uncultured Lachnospiraceae bacterium | reverse complement strand
TACTTCCGAGACCGTTGTTTGCAGACTGCATGACCATGCTTCCGATGGCCGTGATTGAAAACTGAAGCCCCATCGGGAGGCCGATTGAAAGGAGCTTTGCCATACGGCTGCGGCTGGCTTTCCTGTCTTCAGTGCGAAGATGCAGCATTTCGTATTTTTTATAGATGAACCACATGCAGAGCACGCCGCTTAAGGCCTGTGAAGCAACCGTCGCGATCGCCGCACCGGCGCATCCCCACCGGAGACAGGCGATGCAGAATACATCAAGAATGATATTGGAAATGGTGGAGACCGCGAGAATCAGGAAGGGCGTCTTACTGTCCCCGACGGCTCTCAGTATTCCGGCGGCCAGGTTGTAGAGCAGTGTAAATGGGATGCCGATGAAGATCACAAGGATATAGCTGTGTGTGTCCGCCCAGATATCTTCCGGGATAGAAAGAATACGCAGAATTCCGTTGCGGAAGAGCACACAGAAAACCGTGGTGGCGCAGGCGATGACCGCTGTGAGCAGATAGCTGTTGTAAAGCAGTGCGCGCATTTCTTTGGGATCCCTCGCACCGAAGCGCTGTGCGATGGGTACGCAGAAACCGGAACACGAACCGATGCAAAATCCGATAATCAGAAACTGGACGCTGCTTGTGGCGCCGACGGCAGCCAGCGCTTTTGGTCCGAGAAAACGGCCGACGATTGCGGCGTCCGCTACATTGTAAAGCTGCTGCAGCAAATTTCCGAGAAGGAGGGGAATTGCGAACCTGAGAATGAGCCCGAGAGGGTTCCCTTTTGTCATATCTTTCATAAAACATGTCACCTGGAGGAGAGGCCCGGCAAAGCTGCCGGGGTAAAACAACGAAAACGCCTGTTATTATACTCCAATCAGCGAAATATGAAAGCAGAAATTACGGAAGAAGAAAAAATCACGACAGTTAAAAATCCCGGTCCGCAAAAGCGAACCGGGATTCCTGTGATTTTGTCTGGATGATTATTCTTCCGTTTTATTCCATACCGGCTTGTATGCCGCGTATTCTTTTTTCTTCTCGTCAAGGAAATCTTTCTTTTCCATGAGGATCGGAATGCAGATGCGCATCATCTCTCCGATTTCGGCGTGATGCTCATTAAGGCCGACAAGCGTGTTTCTCGCGCGCTTTACTTCTTCTGGCGGGAAGACAATCTTCATCTTGCCGTCTGCCACCGTGATCTTTCCGTGGCTTCCGCATACTGCGCATGTGACGGTATCCGTGCCGTCGACGGTCATCATGTTGAGATGACATGTGGGACATGTTCCCTCTTCACCGAACCAGGTCGTCTCATCATAAGGAACGCCCAGGTTGTTGGCGAGATTTTCGCCAAGCTTAAACACATCGTCCATCATCGGCGGATCAAGGAACGGGCTGGTCTTGCGGCCCTGGTCATTCGCGTTGATCTGGCCTACGACCTTCATGGCCTGCGAGCAGCTGAACAGATGCATCATCGGAAGACCCATACCGGTCCAGTCCGGAGTCCAGGCTCCGCCGACAGCGATGTAGCTGACCCAGCGGTCCTTGAAATAGCGCTCGTCAAGAAGCGGACGGCCGTCTGCCTTGCGCTTTGCCTGTTCGTCGATCATGGAAGCTCTGTCATGAGCAGCTCCGAAGCGGTCCGTGATGTTTTTCAGCTGGCCGACGATACCGACCGAATAGACCGGTGCGGAGATAATGATTCCGTCAGCGTCAAGAATCTTGTCCTCGATCATAAGATAGTCATCCTTGATCCAGCATTTGATCTTTCCGTCCGGTGCTTTGCTGCAGGCACCGCAGCCGCGGCACTGTCCGATGTCGAGGTTGACAGTGTTGATAAATTCGACCTCTACGTCCTTGCCGGCAGCTTTTGCAGCGGCCTCTACGCCCATAAGCGCCTGCTTGCAGTAGATATCGCTGCGTTCATTTTTGCGGCCCATGGAAATACCGAGTACTTTCATGATGAACCCTCCTGTTATCGTTTTGTAATGTGGCGTGAAATTCTTCCCATGCCGGACCAGCTTTTAAGACCCTGTAATGGGAAGCAGCTGATTTAATTGTAAGGGTTCAGGGATGGCTTGTCAAAAGAATTGCATCTTCAGGCGTGATGTGGTTAAAGTCCTTTATTGTATTTGACCCATTTTATTTTATAATGAGTGTGGTCATCATAAGGAAAGTCATTTTCAGAGAATGGTAGTGTCAAGTAATCTATGAAAAACCGGAGCTAAAGAAAAAGGCTCAAATGAACCTTGAAAATCTGTAGATATTGACTGCTGAAG